>DAOVHK010000075.1 GCA_030671905.1 Clostridia bacterium
GTATCCTTTGAGCGTGACCACCTTCGCCCAGAGTAGAATCTACGTAGATTCCTCCTCTCAGACAATTAAGGTTATCTATCACCTCATCAACTAAGACTGAAATATGTCTTGATTTTTCCACTGTGTCTCTGGAGTAGCAGACTTTAGTCTGCGTTTGAAAGAGAGTGTCAGATTCCCAGGTCAACCAATTTTTCAGCTACCTCAACAAACTGCTTTTCGGCTTCCTTCTGGTAACGTTCCCAGTTGCTTTTTGACCAAATCTCTATGCGATCTAACACTCCTACCACTATTACCTCTTTTCTTATGTTTGCGTAACTACATAGAGTCTTAGGAATCAGTATCCTTCCTTGGTCATCCACAGGACATTCGTTTGCTCCGGAAAGGAAAGTGCGTAAAAACTTACGGGCGTCGGCTTTAGTTAAAGGAAGAGTTTTTAGCCTTTCTGTAATTTTTCTCCAATTTTCGGGAGTGTAAACAAATAGACAACCTTCCAACCCAGAAGTGATAATAAACTTTCTTACGTTTTGACGGAGCCTGGCAGGAATGAACAGCCTGTTTTTTCCATCTAAAGAATGGCGATATTGTCCAATTAACACCTTTTCACCACCTTACACCACTTTTCCCCACTGTGACAAAGATTATATACCAACTTTGTTATTTTGTCAAGCAAAAAATGAAAGTAATAAAGGAGTAGCGGAGCGCCAGCTCCGCGTCATAGGTGACCAGACTCGGCACTCTAAAGAGTGCCCGACCAAACTGGTCGGGCGCCGTTTACGGTGCCTTTAATTAAATAAAAAAATCCCGGGAGATAAATTGTTTATCTTCCCGGGAAAATTTTTTCTAACCTTTAGCTTTCCTCTACTCTACCCCTTCCCTACCTCTTGAATCTGTGCCTACAATGCATTATCTTTTATAATTCATAACTCATAATTACATAGCATCATCGAGTGTATTTCTGTTGGTCTTTGGGCACATACCATTTGATGAAGTTATAGCCAATGCCTGCAGGAGCCACTTTAAGACCATGGAACCTCTTATGGACTACAGGCAGGGCATCAGCCACGTATAAAAAAGTATAGGGTTGCTCCTCAGCCAGAATGGCATGAATCTTATGATAGATTTCTTTTCTCTTCTCTATATCGAAAGTACGTCGTCCTTCCACTAACAGGCGGTCGACTTCCGGGTTACTATAGGAAACGAAATTGTACTGCCCTTCTTTGATCTGGGATGAGTGCCAAATAGAATACTGATCTGGATCTCGGGAAAGGCTCCAACCAAGGATTACCGCATCAAAATTCTTCTTGTCAATATACTGATGAATGAAGGAAGCCCATTCCAAAATACGAATCTTTACCTGGATCCCCACCTGTCTAAGGTTAGACTGAACAATGGTGGCACAAAGCTGGCGCATCTTGTTTCCCTGGTTGGTCATAAGGGTAAAACTGAATGGTCTACCGTCCCTATCTAAAATTCCATCCCCATCTTTATCCTGCCAGCCGCAATTATAGAGTAATTTTTTAGCTTTTTCGGGATTATGCTCGTAAACAGTAATAGTTTTATTATAAGCCCACGAAGTTGGAGGAAAGGGTCCTGTGGAGATTTGACCCAAGCCTAGAAGAATCCCATCTATGATTTCCTGTCTGTTTATGGCATAAGTTATTGCTTGACGGATTCTCTTATCCCTAAACAGGGGGTTTTTCAGGTTATAGCCAAAATAAGTATAACCAAAACTGGGATAGCGAAATTTATTAAAGTTATCCAGAAAATCCTTGCCTACAGCTTCTTTTTGGAATTGGTCTGGAGTCAGCCCCATTGTATCTATCGTCCCCTTCCTCAATTCCAAAAACTGTACTGCCTGGTCTGGCACAATCCTGTAGATTATACGATCGATATATGGCCTTCCTTCAAAATAGTCTTCATTTGCTTCCAGGACTATCCGCTCATCTGTCTTCCACTCCATAAATCTATAAGGTCCTGTTCCAATGGGGTGCCGGTTGGCAGGATGGTTATTAAAATCTCCTTTCTCAAAAATATGCTGGGGAATAATTCCCATACCCCAACTTTCCAATCCAGGAGAGAAAGGCTCCTTATATATTATCTTCACTGTGTAAGGGTCAACAATTTCCAACCTATCAATTATAAGGTAATCCGAGGCATAAGGCGTCCTAGTATTGGGGTTGACTAACTTCTCATAAGTAAATTTAACATCATCACTGGTGAAAGGTTCTCCGTCATGCCAGTTCACATTTTTGCGGAGATGGAAGGTAATCACCAGCCCGTCCTCAGATATATCCCACGATTCTGCCAGCTCTCCTACCAGCTTGAGATTTTTGTCATATTTCACTAACCCGTTATAGACATAACCATTTATGTCACCGGAAGCGCTGTCACTGGCAAGAATAGGATTCAAATAACTGGCATCTCCAATAGATGCCTCGATGATTGTATCTCCAGGGGCTGGTTGGGAAGGATGTTGTTCACTGGTAGGTGTTCTATCCTTTGGTTTAGAGGAGGGTCTTTTTGCAAAATAGATGAGTAACCCAGTAAGAGCAACTGCTACTACTAGGACAACAATTGTAATAATTTTTCTCATAAAAAATGGGGTCAACTCTATATTTTGGATGTCCTACTATTCTGGATGTCCTACCGGGATAATGTAGAGTGGTATATTATCTTTCGGTAGATACAGCGCTTTTTGCACAGCAGTGTCACTAAATGCGCCAATAGGAGCGGAACCCAAACCCAGACAGACTGCCTGAAGGTGAATATTCTGGGCTATATGGCCTGCTTCTATGTGAGCATACCTCATGCCCCTCTCTCCATATTTCCAACATATTTTATCGTATACGCAAGTAATTACAAAATTGACTGCAGCTCGGGTGAGTGCTTCCTGTCGTAAGGCGGCGCGGGAAAGAGCAGAGCGGAGATCTTTGTCCGAAATCTCTTTCAAACTGTGGCTTGAAGGAAAATAGTGGAAGACCCCGTTGGGAGAAACGAGATAGATTTCCATGGGATAGAGAGCGCCTGCAGAAGGAACAGTCTTGGAAGCACCTGTCACCGAATCGACATCCCTTTGCCCATACGCAGCCCAGAGAAGCTGAGAAATCTCCTCTAAAGACAATTCTTTCTTACTGAAGCTTCTAACTGAATGCCTGTTTACTATCGCCTCCTCAAGGCTCATCCTGCCAATTGTCTTAGGCGAGGGTAATTTAATATTTTCCTCTTTCACTTTTCCTCCACCTCCTTTGAGAGCTGAGGAGTCTACCTGCTCTAAGAACATTCCCAAAAAGGAAAGAAATAGAAAAGATAAAATAAGAACTATCCTGAACAGAATTCTTTTCATCTATCTCCTGAAGCAGTAGATTATTCTTTGCGTTTGGCTATTTCTGCTTCAATAATTTGAATTGCTTTTTCCGCTTTCTCCCTCTGGTCAGCTACCAGAATAACTACATCACCTTCCTTAACTCCGAAAGCCTCCTCGATGTTCCTTTTGTCTTGCTTATTGAGACCATATTTTGGTAGTTCATCGGTAGAAATAAATCCTTTAACCCCGGCTTCTTTCTCAACTTTCTTAGCCAGACTATCTGTGAGCTTCTGGTCTTCAATAAGAACTCCAGCAAATCCTTCAGCTTTTATTCCCACAATGACTCCTCCTGAATCTAAGACCTCTCTTATTACATGGGAATTAGTTTCGCTGAGCAAATCGTTTACCTCTTTCATCCTTTCTCACCTCCCTTCGCTTCACTTCAGTCGGTGACCTGCCTGCTCACCAACTCGCAGGCGTCGCTAACCCGTTCCTCCTTATTCGTCGGAACAGCGACCCTCCTTTCGCTTCGCTCAATCCAGCCGGGGTTCTCACCATCTCGAACCCGTCGCCAGACTTGTCGCTCCTTACTCGTCGCGACGGCGACCCTTTCGCTTCACTTCAGTCGGTGACCTGCCTGCTCACCAACTCGCAGGCGTCGCTAACACGTTCCTCCTTATTCGTCGGAACAGCGTTCCGGGGCGCTCACCATCTCGCGCCCGCGCCTTTCCCTCGCTCTGTTCGGTCGTCGCTCCTTATCCGTCGCGACCGGCGCCCCTCCTTCCAAAAATGGGGTCAACTCTATTTTCTTTAAAGTGCAGTAGAAACCAGGGTTTCCGTAGCGGAAACTCCATCGATTGCCCTAATGTTCTTAATCACCAATGAAGTCAGGGCATTTAAATCTTGAGCTTCCACAGTGGCTACAAGGTCCCACCGACCAAAGACAGCCTGAACTTTATTGACCCCTTTTATATCCTTGATTTTGGCGAGAACCGCTTCTTCCTTTCCTGCTTCCAACCTGAGTAGAATTAATCCTATCATTAACCATCACCCCCTATTTACCGCTGTAGCAGCAAAGCGCTGTCCTTAATTCTACAATTTCGTTTCTCGTAAAAGTTCTGCCATTATCTCCGAGGAGAGTGGCTCGATATAGAAACCAGAACTCCAAGAGAAACCTTCGACCTTCACAATATGGGGAAGTATCTCTAAATGCCAATGGTAATCCTTATGTATTGTCTTCCAGTAACCTACCTTTGGCCGCATGTAAGGTATGGAATGGATCATATAGTTGAGTGGCGGATCCTCCAGCAGTTTACAAATCTTGCTTAAAGTCACTTTCATGATAGCTGCAAAATCGAAAAGTGTGCTCTCATCTTCCTGAGTAAAATCTGCATTGTGTCTTTTGGGAAGTATCCAGGTTTCAAAAGGAAGACGTGGAGCAAATGGAACATAGGAGAGAAAAGATTTGTTCTCCTTAACTATTCTTAGACCCGCTTCCAACTCCTCTCTAACCACATCACAGAAAACACAACGCTCTTTCTCTCTATAGTAACTTTTAGCATTTTCCAATTCGCCTTTTACACTTTCGGGAGTAAGGGGCAGAGCAACCAACTGAGAATGAGCATGTCCCAATCGGAAAGGAGAACTGGGTCTTTGATTCTTGAAAACTATGGCGTATCTGAAACGCTTATCTTTTTTCAAATCGATAATTCTTTTCTGATAAACGAGAAGAGCATCCTTTATCTGTTCCTCAGGCAAATCGCTTAAGTTCTTGATGTGCTCAGGACTCTCGATTATTAACTCGTGTGCTCCTACATTATTCATTACATCGTATATGCCCACACCATGCCTCTCCAATTCTTTCTCTATTTCTAGTGCCTTTTCTTTGCTGGGAAAGACTCTTACGCTCCAACCCGGTTGGTCTGGCAGAGTACCCGGCTTTCTTAAAGCATAGATTTCTTTAGGTGTCTCTTTCTCATTTCCCGAGCAGAAAGGGCAGGGTTTCTCCTTGACCCTTACTCCGAGCTCCAAAGATTTGAAGAATTCCTCTTTCCCCTTAGTATTGGTAATAATCCACCCTCCAGAAATTATATCTTTTCTCAATTCAGCACACATTTCTTTTTTTTCTCCCTAAAGTTTTAATTAATTCATTGTAAGAAATGGTATTCAATACGTCTTTTCTTTCAAGCCAGCCTCTACGAGCAACGGCAACTCCTAAGCAGAGATTCTCTGTCTGATTCAGGGTATGAGCATCTGTTCCGATTCCCATAAGGATACCTCTCTCTTTTGCCTTCCTGCAGTAGATATCATATAGGTCAAGCCTCTCAGGATAGGCATTGATTTCTAAGAAAGTCTGTGTTTTCTGAGCAATCCTTAAAACTTTCTCCATATTTAGTGCATACGGTTCTCTCTTACCCAACAGCCGGCCTTGTGGATGGGCAATCATATGCACATACTTGTTCTCCATCGCAGAAATTATTCTTTCCGTTAGCTGCTCCTCTGACTGTTTGAATCCAGTGTGAATGGCAGCTATAACCAGGTCGAGTTGAGATAAGAGCTCATCATCATAATCTAAGGACCCATCAGAAAGGATATCCACTTCCATACCGCAGAGAATCTTAAAGTTTTTATTCTTTTTGTTAATTTTTTTTATCTCTTCGATTTTCTCGTAGACTACATCGGGGCGGAGACCTCCGGCAACCCTCAGTGATTGAGAGTGGTCACAAATTCCCACCCATTCCAGCCCCATACTTTTTTCCTTTTCTGCAATTTCTGTGAGTTTTCCTGCACCATCGCTGTAACGGGAATGAACGTGCAAATCACCTTTAATGTCGCTCTGAGCAATCAGTCGAGGAATCTTATTTCGCGAAGCCGTCTCAATTTCTCCCGAGGCCTCTCTTATTTCTGGTGGAATATACTGAAGTCCCAATTTCTTATAGACCTCTTCTTCGCTCTTACCAGCCACCCTTGTTTCTCTCATTGGTCTTGCCGAAACAGCTCCCTTTCCCCGAGTGGAAACTCTACCCGACCTTTTTCCCAGTTTAAACAGACCATATTCATTTATTTTATACCCTTTCTTTCGAGCCAGTTCGCGAAGAGCAATATTATGGTCTTTAGAACCAGTAAAATACATCAGGGCAGCTCCATAAGATTCTGGCTTAATCACCCTCAGGTCAACCTGTATGTCCTCGTCAAGAATTATGCTCGATTTCGTCTCCCCCTGAGCCAGTATTTCTTTCACCTGAGGAAGATTCACAAATTTATCCATTACTACATCAGATTTTTTTGCCGTACATAAGATATCTATATCTTTAATTGTCTCTTTCTTTCTGCGAATACTACCAGCCAGATTTATATCTTTAACATCAGGACACTTCTCCAATTCTTTTATGATTGGTTTTGCTAAAAATAGTGCTGAGGAGAGGAGAATCCTTTCTCCACCTTTTCTCACCATTTGAATGCCTCTTAGGATATTCTCCTCGGTCTTCTCCCCCAAACGGCGAAGCTTGCTCAAACGGTGTTCTTTAGCTGCTTTCTCCAGTTGGGCAAGGCTCTTTATTTTTAACTCATCATATAGAGTTTTTGCTGTTTTAGGCCCTATTCCCGGGACAGAGAGGATTTCCAGAAGCCCTTCAGGAAAAACTTTCTTTAACTCGTCAAAATATTTTAATTTACCCGTTTCCAAATATTCCTTAATCTTTTTTGCTATCCCCTCTCCTACACCGGGTATGGTCTGGAGTTTATCATTGCTTACGAACTTCTCGATCGGTTCAGTGAGACTGGCGATATTTTGAGCCGCTTTCTCATAAGAGCGCACTCGGAAAGGGTTCTCCCCTTTCAATTCTAAAAGTTGTCCTATTTCCTGGAGTAATTTTACAACTTCTTTGTTTTTCATCCCCTATCTACTCCCCCTCCACGTCTCTCAGGAATTTTGCCGCTGCTTCCGGGGAGGGTGGATTAATATAGAAATCGCCACCCCACTCAAAGCCCCTGGCAAGCATAGCATGGGGCAGAATCTCGAGGTGCCAGTGGTAATCCTGTTTAATAGTCAGCCAGAATCCTGCCTCGGGAACCATAAAGGGAGCAGTATGAAGAACAAAA
>DAOVHK010000031.1 GCA_030671905.1 Clostridia bacterium
GCAGGTTTTGAAGCCTAACTTTTCCGCCTCGCTTACCCTTTTTTCAACAAAAGTCACTCCCCGCACTTCACCTACCAAACCAACTTCACCAATAACCATTACCTCCTCACCAATAGGTTTATTCTTCACTCCTGAATAGATAGCCGCTATAACACCCAGGTCACAGGCAGGTTCGTAAATTTTCACGCCTCCAGCGATATTCAAGAAGATATCACAATTTTCCAGATGGAGATTAAAATTTTTCTCCAGTACTGCTACCAAGAGAAGTATCCTATTGTAGTCCAAACCACTGGCTTGCCGCCTGGGCAGGTTAAAATTTGCTCTTGTGACTAAAGCCTGCAGTTCAACTAAAAGGGGTCTAGTTCCCTCTAAAGGTGCCACGACAACTGTCCCCGCAGTGGGAATGCGTCCCTCCAGAAAAATCTGTGAGGGATTTAATACCTGTTGCAATCCATCGCTCTTCATCTCAAAGATGCTAATTTCCGAGGTAGTACCATACCGATTTTTCTCCACCCTCAAAATCCTATATAAGTGATCCCTGGACCCTTCAAAGTAAAGAACTGTATCCACAATATGCTCTAAAACTTTTGGGCCGGCAATTGCTCCCTCTTTAGTAATCTGTCCCGAAATGAACACGGGAATCCTTTTGGACTTGGCTAAATAAAAGAGTTCATCAGTGCACTGTTTAACCTGGCCCACACTTCCTGGTGAACCACTAAAACCATCATGGTAAACCGTTTGAATTGAATCGATAATTGCAAATTTCGGTTCAATCTCTTTAATCTGGTTAATTATCTCTTTAATATTTGTCTCAGAGAATATTATCAATTCCGGAGAATCTATCCTCAACCTGTCAGCTCGCAACTTTACCTGTTCCAAAGACTCCTCTCCAGAGATGTATAAGCATTTTTTTCCGGAAACTGCCAGACTTCCCGCCACCTGTAAAAGCAGAGTCGATTTGCCGATACCAGGAGAACCAGCTAACAGGACAAGCGAGCCAGCCACAACTCCTCCCCCTAAAACGTGATCGAACTCTGATATTCCTGTGAGAAATCTTTCCTCGGGCTGAGGTTTGATAGAACTGATTGGACTCGGCTTTGCTGTGGAAAGGGTGCGTTCTTCCTTCAAGCTAATATCTATATCTAATCTCTCTTCAACTAAACTATTCCACTTCCCACAAGTAGGACACTTGCCCAGCCAGCTGGCGGACTGATATCCGCATTCCTGACAAATAAAGGTCGTCTTTACTTTTGCCAATGTTACCTCACTTTAAAACAACACCTATACTGCTATTGACCGTGCCCTGATTCAATATATCCTCGCCATTTATTCTCAGATAGCACCAATCGTTTATCCTGAACCTCGTTCCGGCATTGAGCCAGGCTCTTTCTCTGGAAAAGCGGAAAACTTCTGCATCAATTTCTATTCTGTCTTTAATTGGCCAGAAAGCTCCACCAAAACCACCACTGGAGCGAATAACCCCACCATATAGAGAAAACAGTCCTAAATTTTTTCCTACCTTCACAGTTATACTATTTATTTTCTGTTCACCCGAATCAGTGTCATTGCTACTTTCTCCAATATTGTTTACTGAAAAGTAGTAAAACCTTTCCTTGCCAGGAATCAAGGAAAGACCAAAGTCATTTCTGAGCTTCTCCTCGTTTACATTATAATTCAATTGGTATTCCCATGCCGTTCTCAAACCAGATGTCCTCTGCAAAATCTTCCTAGCCTGTTTAGAACTCTCCTGGAGACTACTTACAACCTCTTCAATTTGTTCGCCCATCTTTTCATCGGTCAACAGCCTTCCCATCGCTCCTTCTCCTCTATTGAGCTTTTCTGCAACTTCGGCGATTTCATCCAGCGTCTTGTCAAGCTTTTGCAGGGAACTGATGATACTTTTCTGATTTAGACTATCGGTTATTTCCCTTATATTAGCTGAGAATTGGTTAAGATTCTTAATTGTCTCCTCTAACTCCTGCCCTTCAGTACCCAGAGCTCTATTCAATTTCCGGGTAACCTCTCCAATATTATCCAGAAACACTCTCAGAGACTTGCCCAATTCCTCTTCTTTACCAATCCCTTTTATCTCCTCCACCACATCTCCCACACCAAGTAAGGCTTTTTCCACAGCCCTCTTAATACTAACAGGGTCAATACCCATAATAGTATCCCCGTCCCCGAGGAGTGGCTCTTTTTCTGAACCAGAAGTAATTTCCAGATACTTCGTGCCCACAATCCCGAAAGAGGCAATCCTCGCCCGTGCGTCCTTATGGATTCTCACATCCTTTTTTATGGAAGCAACCACCTGAGCTTTATCCCCAACCAGTCTGATATCTGTAACTTTTCCTACCGCCACTCCTGCTCTTCTTACCTGGGCTCTTTCCGGAAGTCCACTAACATCGTTGAAAATGATTTTTATTTTATACCGCTTTCCCAAATGGATATTGCCAAGAAGAACAGTCACCACTACCAAAGCTACAAGACCACACAGGACAAAAAGCCCTACTTTTGTCTCCTGAGTTAACATCAATCTACTCCTTTAACTTCATCTTTATAGGTCCCTCACTTGAACCAGTAATAAACTGTCTCACCACAGAATTTTTCGTCTCTTTTATTTCTTCCGGCGTTCCTATCTCTTCTATCCGACCCTGGTAAAGCATGGCAATCCGATCGGAAACCTTATAGGCAGAGACCATATCGTGAGTCACAACAATAGAAGTTATCTTTAGCTTCTTTTGTAAATCTAAAATTAAATTGTTAATTACATCAGCCATAATTGGGTCAATACCAGTTGAGGGTTCATCGTAAAGAATATACTTAGGGTTCATAGCAATTGCCCGGGCAAGCGCCACTCTCTTCTTCATTCCTCCAGAAAGTTCAGCAGGCATTAGCTGTTCAATCCCCTCCAGGCCGACCAGAGGGAGCTTTTCGGAAACCCTCCTTTTTATCTCTTTCTCATCCAAATCGGTTAACATACGCAAACCAAAAGATATGTTTTCTCCTACTGTTAAAGAATCGAATAGAGCAGCTCCCTGAAAGAGCATACCGAATTTCTTTTGCACCTCAGCCAATTCCTCCATTCCCAATCTGGTGATTTCTTGACCATCTATTTCAATTTCACCAATTTCCGGCTTCAACAGCCCCACAATATGTTTTAAAAGGACGCTCTTCCCACAGCCACTCCCACCTATTATAGTAATTGTCTCTCCCTCTTTTATTTCCAGGTTCACTCCCCGTAGAACTTTATTACCCACAAAGCTCTTATGAAGATTATTAATCCTTATCATATTTTGAACTTCCCTGTAGGGGACGGACGCAGTTTATGCCGATTTTTCGGCGTGCCGTCCCTTCCTTTGGGCGACCATAAAGGTCGCCCCTACGCGACCAAATTTTAAAAATGGGTGGCACCAATTCCAATGGAGACCAGAAAGGCTGTCAAGAAGTAGTCTGAAATTAAAATCAAGACCAAAGAAGTTACTACCGCCGAAGTAGTTGCTTTCCCCACACCTTGCGCTCCACCTTCGCAGGCGAATCCCTTATAACAACAGACCATAATAATTATCACGGCAAAAAAGAGAGATTTTATTAGACCATGGTACACATCATCAATCTGCATAAAATTCAGAATCTCATCTCGATAAACGGCTGCTGGAATATTAAACGAATAGACGCTAACCAAGAGTCCGCCTAAAATACCAATAATATCTGCTAACAGGGTGAGGATGGGAACTATAATCAGACAGGCTAAAAACCTGGGGACTGCTAAATACTTTACAGGATTTGTGCCCAGAGTATAGAGAGCATCTATCTGCTCTGTAACCTTCATTGTCCCCAGCTCAGCCGCTATCGCTGCACCAACTCTACCAGCTAAAACCACAGAGCACATAACTGGACCCAATTCCTTAACCATGGAAAATCCGACAGCCATTCCCACATACACAGGCTCACCAAAAAAATTGCTGAAAGCATAGCCAGTCTGTAAAGCTAAAACCATACCTGTAAATAGAGCAGTAAGTCCGACTACTGGAAAGGACCTTACTCCAATCTCCATCATCTGACTTACAATGTCCTTGCTCCTCAGCGGTCGGCGACCAGTCCAGTAGATTATCTGGCGGAATAATCCTGTTATCCGACCCAAGCCACTGGTTGCATCTAAAATTCTCTTACCTACGTATCTCAACAATCTACTTTCCACTTTCTCGCCTAACCTTAATCAATATCACTCCTGGTAATACTTGCCTTATCCCTCAATGTCCTCAACCATTCCACATAACGCTCTTCCATTCTCTTCTGAGAAATAAAATTCCGCAAGTACTCTCGAACTTCTTCTAAACTTTTCTTTTCTGAGGCTTTCTTCTCTATACATTGAATAATATGGTAACCATACTCTGTTTCCACCACATTACTAATTTCCCCTACCTTAAGAGCAAAAGCTGCCTCCTCAAATTTTCGCACCATCTGTCCCCTTATGAAGAACCCAAGATCACCACCCTTAGGAGCAGTGGGGCCTTCTGAATACTTTTTCGCCAATTCCGCAAAGCTGGTCTTCCCTTTTTTAACTTCTTTTAAAATATCTCTAATTCTTTTTAGAGCTTTCTTCTTATCAGTATTTTCATCAACTTTAATCAATATGTGGCGCGCACGCATCTGCTCGGGTTCCACCATTTCCGATTCGTTCTGTTTATAAAAATCTTCAATTTCACTATCTGTGGGTGGAACAACCTTTGCTTTAACTTCCTGGTCAATCAATTTCATTACCATTAGTTGTTTCTTCACCTGTCCCCTAAATTCTTCTTCCGCTAATCCCTGCCTGGCAAGTTCTTGATTATATTCCTCTTCTGTGCCAAATCTCTTCCTAATCTCTCCTATTCCATCCTGAATCTCTTTCCTGTTCACCCTGACCTTCTTTCTCTTAGCCTCGCTAATCAAAATCTTCTCATCGATCATCTGCTCGAGAATTTTTTCTTTGAGCTCTTTAATTCTTATTTCCTTATCTGGACTCTTTAGAAACTTCTCATACTCTTCTATTACAGGTTTGGCTCTTCTTTCGTATTCGCTCATAAGTATGACTTCACCATCAACTGTAGCTACAGTCTTGTTAACTACTTTTGCCCCAAGGGAACTGGCTATGAAAAGACAAAGACTAGTAAATAGAGAAACGGTAATAATGCTAATGATTTCTTTTCTTACCATTTTGCCTTCAGGGTTTCTTTGATTTTCCTTCTTCATTTTTGCTCTCTCCTTTATTTTCTGATTGAATCCCTACGGAAACTTTGTCTAAAAGGTCATAATTAACTGAAACCATTGATTCCTTCCTATACTTTTCCATTAGTCTGTCGAGTTTCTCGTTTTGGATCCTCGTCTTTATCTCAGAATCTATCTCATCTGGAGCCTTCTTTCTCATTTTCTTTCTGCCTGTTAACTTAACCAGATGATAGCCGAATGGAGTCTCTATAATTCGGCTGATATCATTCCTATTTTCCAGAGCAAATGCAGCCTCTTCGAACACAGGAATCATTTCTCCCCGAAAAATATAGCCCAAATCACCTCCCCGGGGAGCTGTAATCGAATCGATTGAATACTTTCGAGCTAACCTTCCGAAATTAGCACCTTCTCTCAGTTCGTTTAAAATCTTCTTCGCCTCCGATTTTCTCTTTAGCAAAATGTGGCTTACTCTCACCTGTTCGGGATTTGCAAATTTCTCCTCATTTTTCTCCAAATACTCTTTAATTTCTTCATCTGAGACGGCAATGCGGTCTTTCTGTAATTCCTGAACTATCGCCTCCAGGAGGATACGATCTTCTACATTCTTCAACATCCTCCTGATCTCTTCCTTCCTGTGTAACCCCTCTTCTTTTGCCTTTTGAATAAGCACAGCCTCAGCAATCATGCCATTGAGAAGCTCTATTTTGCCGTTATGCGTAGCTAAGAATCCTTGATAATAAGTGGGAATCTCGGTAATTCTCACTTGAAACTCCTCAAGTGTAATCTTTCTTCCCTTAATCCGGACCAGGGTATTCCCATTATCCTTAGTTTTAAAAAAAATAAGTGCGCCCAATCCAATAACCAGACTACCCAGTACCAAAAATAAAATTTTTCTTTTCATCACATCTCCTTCTGCACAGTTGAAACCGTGTCTACAAAGTATTAAACATTTAATTATATCAGATTATATCAATTTTTGCAAGAAACCCGTCAACTTCCTCACTTTTAACCGTTCGCCTTCAAATTTCTCTTTTAAATCTCCTTTGACCTTGGAAACGTAATCCCAGGGACTAATTGAAATTTTAAATTTTTCCGTTTGCTTAAACTTAATTTTCTCTCTCAAACCCTTAGCTAACTCTATAAATTTATCCGGTGGTACCTGAGTTTGTGGACTGAATTCAACTTCCACCTCGCCATCTCTTTCACTAATCTTCTCAATTCCCAATCTTTTAGCCAGTTGGCGAAGCTCTACCAATTCAAACAGGGTCAAACAGGACAGTGGAATATCACCGTAACGGTCTTCCAGCTCCTCCCTTATTTTCTCCAAACCCTGAGAGTCACTGCAGGAGGCAAATTTCCTGTAGATATTAATTCTCTGAGCTGGATCGGGAATATAGTCCGTAGGAATGTAAGCATCTGCCTGTAAATCTATTTCCACAGGTCGCTCCCGTTCTATCTTGATGCCTTTCTCATTGTTAACTGCCTCTTCCAAGAGTTTACAATAGAAATCGAATCCCACTTCCAGGATATGTCCGTGCTGTTCTGACCCGAGAATATTACCCGCTCCGCGAAGTTCGAGATCCCTGAGTGCAATCTTAAAGCCCGAACCCAACTCAGTGCACTGGGTAATAGTTTGCAGCCTCTTTTCAGCAATGTCACTGAGGGGCAATCGGCGTGGATAGAAAATGTAGCAGTAAGCTTTATATTTATCTCTGCCAATCCTTCCTCGCAATTGATAAAGTTGTGCCAGACCCAACTCCTGCCCATTAGTAATTATCATAGTATTGACATTGGGAATATCCAGTCCTGCCTCGATTATAGTGGTGGCCACTAAAAGGTCATACTCTTTATTTATAAATTTAACCATTACCTCTTCCAGTTCTGAAGCTGTCATCCTGCCATGGACAACTCCCATCTTCACATCAGGCATCATCTTTTTTAGATAGCTGGCAATTGTATCGATTGTTTCCACCCGATTATGCACATAAAAGACCTGACCTCCCCGTCCAATTTCATTCCTTATAGCCATTTCCACAATTTCCTCATTGTATTCTCCTAAATAGGTTTCAATAGGGATACGTCCTTGTGGCGGGGTATCTATAACTGACATATCCCGGACTCCCCCCAGAGCCATAGAGAGAGTTCTGGGAATAGGTGTAGCAGTCAAGGTCAACATATCCACCGTCTTTCGAAGTTGCTTCAATTTCTCCTTGTGACGGACACCGAACCTCTGCTCTTCATCAATCACCACTAACCCCAAATCAAAAAACTGAATATCCTTCTGGAGAAGCCTGTGAGTGCCAATAACGATATCAACTGAACCCTGCTTTAATTTTTCAACAATTTCTTTCTGTTCCTTTTTGCTTTTGAATCTGGAGAGCATCTCAATCACTACAGGATAGTCAGCGAATCTCTCAGAAAAAGTGTGGTAGTGTTGTTCAACCAAAATTGTTGTGGGAGCAAGCACTGCTACCTGCTTACTGTCAAATACAGCCTTAAGGCCAGCCCTCATAGCTACCTCTGTCTTGCCGTAACCAACATCCCCGCAAACGATTCTATCCATCGGTTTTTGGCTTATCATATCCTGCTTAACTTCTTCGATTGCCCTTTCCTGATCCAGGGTCGTCTCATAAATGAAAGCATCAGCAAACTCTTTTTCGTAATGGCTATCCGGAGGGAAAGCATATCCCGGTAACTTCTGGCGGGCAGCATATATCTCCAGAAGCCCCCGGGCAATCCGCTGAACAGACTTTTTCACTTTAGCTGTTACCTGGCGCCAGGCAGTGCTATCCAGAGAATATAATTTTGGCTTATAACCTTCAGTGCCAATATATTTTTCCACCAGATTAAAGTCTTCAATGGGCACATACAATTTATCACCCTTAGCATACTCGATTGCGATATAATCTGTGAATCTACTTTCTATCTCTATCTGCTTAAGCCCTAAATATTTTCCAATGCCATACCTCTCATGCACTACATAGTCGCCAGTATTGAGTTCAATCAAATCACTGAGTCTTCTCGCAGGATACTTGAGTTTAGGGTAACGATGTCTTATCTTGTAGCGACCGAAGATCTCTTTTTCAGAAATCACCACAAGTTTCAAGGCAGGAAAAATAAACCCGGAATTCAGATTTCCTATCCTGAAGTGGGGAAATATTTCTTCTCCCTGTTCTCGCAACAGCTCTTCCAACCTTGATTTTTCTCCCTCATTGTTACAGAAGACATAAGTTTCATATCCCTCTTTTCGCCGATTTGCAACTTCCTGGCAGAAGAAACCAATTTTACCATAGAACGATGGTGGTGACTTAGTGGAAAAATTAAGCGCACTCCTTTGAGGCAAGATAGACAAGTAAACCTCCACAAGCCGCCTCCCAGCGGACGATGACAACTCTACATTATCCTTTAACACCACTCCCCCTTCTGGGAAATAATCAAAAATAGTATGAGAACTTTTCTCATCCGATAATTTTGCCGGAATCACCTTAGCCTCCCCTACAGTGCTTATCGACCTCTGCGTCAGGGGATCGAACCAGCGCATCTCCTCAATATGGTCCTCAAAGAATACCACCCTGAGAGGACGGTCGAAATTAGGAGACCACACATCCAAAATCTCACCTCGCAGGCGGAACTCTCCCACTCCCTCCACAATATCAATCCTTTCATAACCAGCATCAGTTAGTTTCTCGGTTATCTTCTGATATTCAATCTTTCGGCCTTGGGAGAGAGTTAAGGTAAGGAGGGAAAATTGGGAAGGAGAAATAATTTTCTTCTTTATACTATCCAGAGTTGTTACCAGAAGGGGATTCTTCTCCAGCGAGAGATGATAAAGAGAAACAAGCGAATCTTCTCTATTCTCTTGAGAAAAAAGGCTACTCTCTCCTCGAAAAGCTTTGAGGTCTTCCCTTACCCTTTCTAAGTCATCCTCTCTTTCCGTAATTACTAATAGGGCTTGAGAAATTCTCTCCTTTAGACCCAAAATAAAAAAAGCTTTGGAACCACCCCAAAGCCCGGAGACTCTTATCTTTCCTTCTCTGTTAACTATCTTTTCAGAAATTTCTTTTAAGCTTCGATCCTTTTCCCAAAATTGAAGTAATTCATCTTTCATAAGTCTATTCCCTAAAGAATATTATCAAAAAAACTCTGGAAAATCAAGCAGGCAATCTACGTAATTCTGTAATGTAGTGAAGGTCGTTAAAAGTTTGGCAGGAGATTAGAAAGGAGTTCTGGAAAGCTATAAATAGTCCCTGTTACATTCACCAGAATCTGTGTGCTTTAGTGGATGAAACAACTGGAAGTCGTTACTTCTTTAGTAATTTTTCCTTAAGGATTTTATTGACCAACTGGGGATTGGCTTTGCCCTGGGTCTTTCTCATTACCTGACCAACCAAATGTCCTATAGTCTTCTCTTTACCTTTTCCATACTCTTCTACAGCATCTGGATTTTCCTTTAATACCTCTTCCACTATCTTGCCAATCTCTTTCTCGTCGGTAATCTGTACTAATTTTTTCTCTTTCACAATTACTTGAGGATTCTTTCCACTATTAAACATCTCCTCAAATACTGTTTTGGCAATCTTCCCAGAAATTGTTCCTTTCTCCATTAATTTCAAAAGTTCTGCCAACTGCCCAGGAGAGACCGGGGATTCCTCCACCTCTTTATTCACTGCATTCAATCTTCCCAGAAGCTCAACCATTACCCAATTGGTAACCACCTTCGGATTATTATACAGTTTAACTACTTTTTCAAAATAGTTAGCCAGTGCCTTCTCAGCAGTAAGCACCCCTGCATTGTATTCTGAAAGCTTATATTCTTTTATAAACCGTTCCCGGCGTCTATCGGGAAGTTCGGAAATAGTCTTTCTGATATTCTCTATCCATTCTTTCTCCACTATTAAAGGCACCAAGTCTGGTTCAGGAAAATAACGATAGTCATGAGCCTCTTCTTTGCTCCTCATAGGGTATGTCCTTTCCTTTTTCTCATCCCACAGTCTTGTCTCCTGAATAATCCTCTCTTCACTCTCCAATGCCTTAATCTGTCTTTTAACTTCGTATTCCAGGGCTTTCTGGATAGCTCTGAAGGAATTCATATTCTTAACTTCTGCTTTCACTCCCAGTTTTTTCTTCCCCGCCAAGCGCACAGAAACATTCGCATCGCAGCGGAGCGAACCCTTCTCCATATCGCAATCTGATACTTCCAGATACCTGATAATATTCTTCAAAGTAGTAAGATAAGTATAAGCTTCTTCGGGGCTGGTGATATCAGGAGAAGAAACTATCTCCAAAAGGGGAACGCCACAGCGATTAAAATCGACGAGGCTTCCATCAATCTCCCGGGAACCAATATAGTGGAGAAGTTTTCCCGCATCCTCTTCTAAATTAATTCTGGTTATACCCACTCTCTTCCTTTCACTACCAGTACCAATTTCAAGATAGCCATTTTGAGCCAGAGGCTCCTCGTATTGGGAAATCTGATAATTCTTTGGCAAATCAGGATAGAAATAGTTTTTGCGCGCAAATATTGAGCGTGAAGCAACCTCGCAGTTTAATGCCAAAGCACTCTTAATTGTATATTCCACCGCCTTTTTATTAACCACAGGTAGTATCCCCGGCATCCCCGTGCAGACAGGACAGGCATGAGTGTTTGGCGCTGCACCAAATTCAGTTGAGCACCCACAAAACAACTTAGACTCTGTCTTCAGATGGATATGGACTTCCAAGCCAATTATAGTTTCATACTTTACCATTCATCCACTCCAAAAAGGTGACAGTCACCTTTTTCCTTATAGTTTAGGTTTTCTCTTGTGCCACTCTGTATTCTTTTCATATGTATAAGCTATGCGCAGCAGGACCTCCTCATAGAAAGGCTTCGCCAAAAGTTGTAGCCCAATGGGAAGTCCTTTCTTGCTAAATCCACAAGGCTGAGAAATTCCAGGAATACCAGCTAAGTTTGCAGAAATGGTAAATATATCTGATAAATACATCTGCAAGGGGTCATCAACCTTCTCACCAATCTTAAATGCTGGAGTGGGAGCTGTTGGCGTCACAATGGCATCTACTTTCTCGAAAGCCTCATCGAAATCTTTTTTAATCAGAGTGCGCACCTTCTGGGCTTTCAAATAGTAGGCATCATAGTAGCCACTAGATAAAGCGTAAGTACCCAGCATTATCCTCCTCTTAACTTCTGCACCAAATCCTTCACCCCTCGTCTTCTCATACTCTTCCAATAAGTCCTCTGTTTCTGGAGAGCGGTAACCATACCTGACTCCATCATACCTGGCCAGGTTAGCGCTGGCCTCAGAGGGAGCAATCAGATAGTAGACCGCCACTCCATACTCGGTATGGGGAAGAGATATCTCAAAAATTTTTGCTCCCAGATTTTTCAGAAGCTCTATCGCCTGTTTCACTGCCCTTTCCACTTCCCCATCCAAGCCTTTAACGAAATATTCTTTGGGAACTCCTATCTTAATACCTTTAACATTTTCTATTAAGGATTTGGTGAAATCGGGCACATCCAGATTAACTGAAGTGGAATCGTTTTCATCATAGCCAGAAAGAACATTCAAAAGAAGTGCCGCATCTTCCACATCTTTGCCAAAGGGACCTATCTGGTCCAGTGAAGAGGCAAAGGCAACCAATCCATAACGGGAGACCCTGCCATAAGTAGGCTTTAATCCCACTACCCCGCAACAGGCTGCTGGCTGGCGAATAGAACCTCCTGTATCAGAACCTATCGCCAGAATTGTTTCATCGGAAGCTACTGCTGTTGCCGAGCCACCGGAAGATCCTCCAGGAATATAGTTCATATCCCAGGGGTTGCGAGTTACTCCAAAATAGGAATTCTCGGTTGAGGAACCCATGGCAAATTCGTCCATATTTGTTTTGCCTATAAACACTGCTCCTTCATCTCTCAATCTCTTAACCACTGTAGCCTCATAAGGAGAGATGAAATTTTCCAGTATGTGGGAAGAGCAAGTCGTTCTCGCGTTCCTGATACACATATTGTCCTTGATGGCAATAGGAATGCCTGCCAAGAGGCCTCTAAATCCACCTTTTCTCATCTTCTCATCAATGTTTCTTGCCTGGAGTAAAGCTTCTTTCTCAGTTAAGGTAACGAAACTATGAAGTTTCTTTTCTACCTGATTAATTCTATTATAAATGGACCTTACAATCTCCTCAGAAGAAATCTCTTTTTTCTCCATCTTCTCCGATAATTCGTGCGCAGTCAGTTCATATATTTCCATTAAGCTCTCCTGTCAAGGGTTATCTTCTCGCCATCTTTTACTTTTTTCCAATCCTTTGGATTTCCCAAAAGTTTACCAATAATATTCACCGGGCTGGCCGGCCTTATTTCAGACCCTGTAGAAACAGGAGTCTTTCCAAAGAAAATACAGAAACCATTTCCTTGAGGCCAGTAACCCAGGTCTCCTTCCTGGACAACATCCACAGCTTCTTCCGGACCCATGTTCACTGGAATAGCAAAATATATTTCCTCTCCCCAGGTATTAACCTTTGCCTCAATAGGAAGAGAATCCCAGATAGCCTTTGCCGTTTTTGTCTCCAAGAGTTCCGCTTCCATAGTAACTTTTTCTGTCTTTATATTGATTTTCTTTGCCATTTCCTCTCCTTATGCCCCCCACCCCATTTAAAAGATAGTTTGTGAAGAGCTCTGGGAATTTTAGCTAAAAAACGAGCAAAAGATGTCATTGCGAGCGACTGAAAGGAGCGAAGCAATCTCGAGATTACTTCGGTCGCTTCGCTTCCTCGCAATGACA
>DAOVHK010000120.1 GCA_030671905.1 Clostridia bacterium
CAGAAAAAGATAGTTTGTATAAGGCAGTAGAAGGTGCGGATTATGTCTATCATCTGGCAGGAGTAGTGAGGGCTGTGGATAGAGAGACCTACTACCGGGTGAATTTTCTGGGAACAAGAAATTTACTTGAAGTATGTAATAAAACAAATCGAAAGATAAAGAAATTCCTATATCTCTCCACCCAGGCAGCAGCGGGACCGATTAATCCTAATGGCGAGGAAGATTGTCAGCCAATAACCGATTACGGCAAAAGTAAACTTAAGGGAGAAATTGTGGTTCATAGTTATAGCGACAGATTGCCGGTCCTGATTATTAGGGCGTCGGTAATTTACGGACCCCGGGATAAAGACATCTACACATATTTCAAGTTTCTTAAGAAAGGATTAAGACCTGTTCCGGGAAAGGGAGAAGGGCATTTTAACGCATTATATGTTGGAGACTTGGTAGAGGGAATGATTTTGGCAGCAGAAAATGAAAATTCAAATGGCGAGACTTACTTTATTGCCGATGAAAGGTCATATTCCTGGAAAGAAGCTGCGGATATAGCAGCCCAGGTAATGGGAATAAAAACAATCAAGATAAACATACCCCGTTGCCTCATTTTGGCATCGGCTTTTTTGTCAGAAATTTCCTCAGGAATAACCCATAAGCCAGCTCTAATCAACAGGCAGAAAGCAAAAGAGATACTCCATAATGGATGGTTCTGCGATATAACCAAAGCAAGAGAAAGCCTGGGTTTTAAGCCCAGGGTTAGTTTAGAGGAAGGGCTGAAGATAACAGCCAGCTGGTATAAAGATAATGGCTGGCTTTAAAAAAGTACCTGTCCTTTTTTTACATTAGGAGAGAGAAATGGATATTTTTGAAAAATGCGGCAAATTTACAGCTGCCAAGGAAGTAATGGCGGGCGGTTTCTATCCCTATTTCAATACAATTGAGTCTGCTCAGGACCCGGAAGTTATTGTCGATGGTAAACCAATGATTATGATTGGCTCGAATGACTATCTGGGACTTACCACCCACCCCAGGCTCAAAAGGGCAGCAGCCAGGGCTTTAAGGAAATATGGCACAGGTTGTACTGGTTCCAGGTTTTTGAACGGAACTTTCGATATTCACGAGGAACTGGAGTCGAAGCTGGCTGAATTTGAAGGAAAAGAAGCAGCTCTCTTTTTCACTACGGGATTTCTTACCAACTTAGGCACTATTGCTGGCTTAGTGGGAAAGGACGACGTGGTTATCACTGATAAACTGGACCATGCCAGTATCATTGATGGCTGTCGGCTCTCTTTTGGTGAGATGAAAAGGTTCAGGCACAATAATATGGAAGATTTAGAGAGGACTCTGGAGTCTATCAACCCCTCGCGAGGTAAATTTATCGTGGTGGATGGAGTGTTTAGCACAGAGGGAGACATTGCCGAATTGCCGGAGATAGTGAAGTTGAGCAAAAAGTATGGAGCCAGAATTATGGTTGACGATGCCCATTCTATTGGCGTTTTGGGAAAAGGTGGTAGAGGGACAACCGAGCATTTTGGTCTACAGGATGAAGTGGACATCATAATGGGAACCTGCAGCAAGTCTCTCGCCTCTATTGGAGGATTTATCATTGGACCTGAAGAGGTGATTCATTATTTAAAGCACCATTCGCGGGCATTAATCTTTAGCGCCAGCCCTCCACCGGCTTCTGTAGTTGTAGTTTTAGAGGCGTTGAAGATTATAGAGGAAGAGCCTGAGCGCCGAGAGCAATTATGGAGAAATACCAGAAAGATGAAAAAAGGCTTCCAGGAGATGGGATACGATACAGGCGCCAGTGAAACCCCTATCATTCCTCTTCTCGTGGGAGATGATGTGGTAGCTTTCAAGATGCGCAGAATTCTCTTCGATAACGGCATATTTTCCAACCCATTTGTCAGTCCAGCCGTTCCCAAAGGGAAAGCTGTAATTCGCACCAGTTATATGGCTACCCACACCACTGAACAATTAGACAGGGTCCTGGATATTTGTGAACAGGTGGGGAAACAGTTAGGGGTAATTCCTGGTCGAAGAATTCCCAGGAGAAGGCAACCCCCTACCTTTAGGGCCAAAATTAAAAAGCAAAGAATGGTGATGAAAGAAGAGATCAGGAAAAGATTTAGGAGTTGGATGGATAGAATATACGGAATGAGGCAATAGTACTTAGTTGTGATAGTTTGGGGGAGACAGAAGAATGGAATTTTTGGCATTGCTTTGGCGAAGGTACCTGGTTAATATCTTAGACATTCTAATCGTAGCATACATAACATATAAATTGTTTATGTTGCTCAAAGGCACTCGCGCCATTCAGGTTCTGCGGGGGATATTCATTTTAATTTTAGCCACCTTTGTGGCCGGGGCACTTCACCTCCAGACCGTGAGTTGGATATTGAAGGGTGTCTGGGTTGCTGGAGTAATTGCCATAGTTATTGTCTTTCAGCCAGAACTCAGAAGCGTCCTGGCACAGATTGGAAAGGGTCCTGTCCTGAAAACATTTTTTAGCGAGAAGTTAGTTTTTGTTGATGAGATTATCAAAGCCCTGGAGAGACTTAGCAAGAAAGGTTTCGGGGCTTTAATTATCCTTGAGCAGGATACAGGACTGCGCAACTATATTGAAAAAGGCGTAATTATTAATGGGGAAGTCACTGCTGACCTTCTCTGCTCCATATTTATGAGTCGGGCGCCCATCCACGATGGTGCAGTAATCGTTCAGAATGAGAGACTCATTGCTGCTGGATGCGTCTTACCTCTGACCCGCGAGCCCGGGGTGAGCAAAATTCTCGGCACCCGGCACAGGGCAGCAATCGGCATTACCGAAGTCTCCGATGCCTGGGCAATAGTCGTTTCCGAGGAGACTGGTGATATTTCCCTGGCGAGCAATCGAAAATTGGAAAGGAAGATAGATATAAAGGAATTGCACTCCAAGATAACTCAACTGTATAAGGCGAAATTGGAAGAAGAAAAAGAGGAGTTCATTAAAATCTGATTCATCACCGATTCCAATGATAAAAAAATTTAAAGAGAACTTAGGAATAAAGATTATAGCCGTACTTTTAGCAATTTTCTTGTGGTACTATGTCAAATACCTGGGAAAGTAACTTCAGGAAGAGCTTATGGAAAGGCTATTTGGTACCGATGGAATTCGAGGTATTGCCGGCAAGTATCCTCTCACTCCTGAGTTCGTAGAAAAAATTGGCATTGCCTCTGCTGAAATTCTGACCCACCACTTTCTCACTTCCCAGTTAAGTTCACAAAAAGTCCCTTCCACTAGACCAACAATCATTATAGGCCGTGATACCAGAGAATCTGGCCAGATGATTTTTGATAGCCTGGCAAAAGGGCTAATCCAAAGAGGAATTGACGTTTGCGACTGCGGGGTAATCACCACGCCAGCCATCTCTTACTTAATCCAGGCCACAAACTCCCTTGCGGGCATTGTTATTTCAGCCTCCCATAACCCATACCAGTATAATGGGATAAAATTCTTTTCCAATTCAGGAACGAAACTTCCCGATGAACTGGAAAGCGAAATAGAAGAGAAACTGAAAGCTTCTGAACTTTCTAAGACAGAAAACAAGGGCAATATCATTCCTTTCCAGGAAGCAAAAGAGAAGTATATTGAGTTTATAAAGAAAAGCATCCCTCAAGGAGTAAATTTTTCCGGACTCAAAATGGTCATTGATTGCGCCAATGGTGCGGTTTCTGAAATCGCTCCCCAGATTTTTCGCGGGCTGGGCGGCGAAGTCATCGTGATGAACAATACTCCGGACGGCAAGAATATCAACGAAGGCAGTGGTTCTCTCCATCTGGAAGTAATCCAGAAAGCAGTAAAGGCAAATCGAGCCGACTTAGGATTTGCCTTTGATGGCGATGGAGATAGAGTGCTGTTTACAGATGAGAAGGGAAGCGACCTTGATGGCGACCATCTTATGGCCTTGTGTGCTGAGTGCCTGAAGAGAAAAGGAAAATTAAAGAATAATACCCTGGTAGTAACAACTATGTCTAATTTAGGACTTCTTCTGGCAATGGAGAGAATAGGAATTCGCGTGCTCCAGACTAAAGTCGGAGACCGCTATGTTCTGGAAGAGATGCTCAAAAGTGGAGCCATATTGGGTGGCGAACAGGCAGGCCATATCATATTTCTCGATTATGGCAAAACCGGAGACGGATTGATTACCGCCCTGAGAGTCCTTTCTATAATAAGAGAAGAGAAGAAACCCTTATCCGAACTGGCAGGAATTATGGAGAGAGCCCCTCAGGTGCTCATAAATGTGGAAGTTAAGGAGAGAAAGCCGTTTACTTCCCTGCCCCTCACTTCCAGGCTGATTCAGGAAGCAAAATCCACACTGGGAAGAGAAGGCCGCATACTGGTGCGTTATTCTGGCACAGAACCTCTCGCCAGGGTAATGGTAGAAGGAAAAGACAAAGAAAAGATAGAAAACATAGCCAAAAACATCAGCCAAGCCATCAAAAAAGAACTCAATCCCTAATATATAATGTAGGGGCGACACTCTGTGGTCGCCCTTCGGGATTACCGAATG
>DAOVHK010000141.1 GCA_030671905.1 Clostridia bacterium
CAATGTTTTAACTTGATATTTCTCGCTATCACCATAAACCACTGTAGCGACAAAACAACCAGATTTTTGCTTAGTTTTTTTGGTTCGTCCGCTATAAGATACTGTTATTGAGTCATCTCCTTTAGAGTAGCGAACTGCATCATTTATTTCTTTTCTCGTCATTTTCTGAACACCAACCATCACGGCAAAACCAGGAAAGTTAGTCTCTCCTAACGTGTTTAGCCATTTATTGTCATGCCAAAACCATTCTTCATAATTATTAGAAACAAAAGCCCAGTCCTTATCAACTTTAGGACTGATTTTCTCGGGAACTTTTTTTATTAAATTTCGGCCCTTTTTTGCATCAAAAAGTGGACAATATTTTACTCTATTTATTTCTTCCTCTATTTTTTCATTTATTTTCGTGTGATCGAATATCCACTCCCCGTTAGAAGTATCTACATATCCATAATCTTGCCATTTTTCATCTTCTAGTTCATGAAAGAAAATATTTTTACATCCGAATTTATTAGGCTTATTATCATACTCTCTCCTTTTGCAGTAATCTAAAGAAGCATTCTGTTTTGTCTTTTCGCGAAAACACCATAATGAATTTCTCAATTCGGTAGATTTAACGATTTCCCCATCAATTTCTATTTTTTGGGTTTTCCATCCACTTGTAAAATCAAGGATTTTGTAAAACCTCTCTATATCATTTATTTTGAATTTTGCCCCATATATCTGTTCTTTTCCTTCACCTTCTGTAAAATACGGCTCTTGCTCTTGAATAAATCTTATTGCCTCTTCTCGTTTTCCAGATGACGAGTAACCAAACGAAACCATTACTTCTTTAGAACTAGGTGTATAAACTGATTCTATTTGTTTGACTTGAGCTTCAGTATGGTTAATAAGACACAGTTCTACTTTCAGTCCTAATGTTTCTGATAAAAAGCTATGCCAATTCCTTTGTCCTTCCGATATCTTATCTTTTTCACTTTTGACTTCTGAGTAGAAGAAATGTTTATCATCGTATACTATTAAATCAGGTAATCCCGATCTATTATCGCTGAAATTAGAGATAAGTCTTTCAAATATTTTTATCAGCTTCGCTCTATCTATTCTCTGCACTGGAATTAACAACTCATCAATTTTATATTTATTCCAATCTTCTATTGGTCTGCAATTTCTTCCATAATTTTTTTTATAAGACTCATTGAGTTTTTCCTCAAGGTTGCTATGTTGAAGCTCTTGAATTCTGTTTTTTATCAGGCCTTTTCTTCTTTCGTAGAATTCCTGAGTAAAAAAGTCTATAGGCATTCCGTTCATTTGAATTGTTTGCTCAAATATTTGTTCAAATCTTTCATCATCTGGATCAAGTTCCATCTCAGCACCATCAACAACGACGTTTACTGCCCCAGCTATCTTTGCAAATATTATATCCCAAAAAAATAACGCCATGAGTATCCACCAATATGTATTTTCTGTCCAGAGCGCCTTATATCCAAGCCTTTCATAATGAGCTATAACTGCTTCCTCTGCAAATAACTCGTTTCCATTAATAAGGTACTTTACTTTGCCTTTTTGTTGATTATCCACTCTCTGAAATTCAATGTTTTTGCTAGAAATCATAGCTTTTCTACCCTCATTATAGTGCAGGTCAACCTTTTCTAACTCCTTCTTAATTTGCTGATTTTATTTTTTGTTTTAATTATTTCACCAGCTCATCAATCTTTACGCCAAGAGCATCAGCAATTTTCTTAATAGTTTGAATAGTAGGCTTTGTTGCAAAACCAGATTCTAATTTAGTTAAAGTATTAAGGGAGATGTCCGCAGCTCTATCAAGTTTTTCTTGTGAAAACCCCTTTTTCTTTCTCCCAAAAATCCCAAAGTCAATTTTGGTCGGGGCGGTCGGATTCGAACCGACGACCCCTGGCTCCCAAAGCCAGTGCTCTAAACCAAACTGAGCCACGCCCCGCCTAAACAATTTATTTTATCACCTATCTAGAGGTTCTGTCAATGAAGAAAGTCCCGATGAATCGGGACGGCTACAAATTATCAATTATTTCTTTAATTTTGCCGAGAGCCCGTGCTCGGTGGCTTATCTTGTTCTTCATCTCTTCTCCGAGCTCAGCAAAGGTCTTGCCGTATTCTGGCAAAAGAAACAGGGGGTCGTAGCCAAAACCACTCTTTCCCTTCATTTCAAAAGCAATTATCCCTTCACATACACCCTCACAAGTTACCACTTCACCGTCGGGCTTGGCTAAAGCAGCCACACATCTGAATCTGGCTCTTCTCTCTCCCAGGGAGAATTTCTCCATAAGTTTCAACAGTTTCCTGTTATTATCCTTATAGGTGACGTTATCGCCAGCAAACCGCGCTGAATGTACACCCGGAGCTCCTCTTAAAGCCTCTACTTCTAAACCAGTATCTTCAGCCAGAGAGAACTTTTTCGTATACTGCGAAACTACCAGCGCCTTCTTCTTAGCATTTGCTTCCAGGGTCTCTCCATCTTCTACCACCTTAGGACACCCGGGAAAATCATCCAGAGAGAGTAACCTGGCATTGATACTATTGAGTATTTTTTCAATCTCCCTAACCTTGTCGCGATTTCGAGTGGCAAGCACAATTTCTAACATATTATCTCCGACTACTTTAAATCTCCCAGAATCTCTTTTTCCATCGCTATCAATTCCGTAATACCTTTACTGACAAGCCCCAGCATCTCCAGTAGCTTATTTTCAGAAAAGGTGGCCTCTTCACCAGTAGCTTGAACTTCCACAAGGTCTCCGCTTCCGGTCATAACCACATTCATATCTACTTCCGCAGAACTGTCTTCCTGAAAAGTTAAATCTAAAAGCATCTCTCCTTTAACAATCCCCACGCTTGTGGCAACCAGGTAGTCTTTTACTGGAAAGGAATTAATCTTCTTATCCCTTTTCAACTTTCGTATTGCATTGACCAGAGCAATGAATCCTCCGGTTATGGCAGCTGTGCGCGTGCCGCCATCAGCCTGCAAGACATCACAATCGATAATTATTGTCCGTTCTCCAAGTAATTTTAAATCGACAACAGCGCGCAGGGAGCGACCTATAATCCTCTGAATCTCCTGGGTGCGTCCGGACAACCTGAACCTTTCCCTTTCTGAGCGTGTGTCTGTGGCTCTGGGCAACATCGCATATTCACTAGTTACCCATCCAGTACCGGTATCGTGCAGGTGCGGAGGAACTCTGTCCTGTACAGAAGCGCTACAGATTATCTTTGTTCCCCCTGCTTCCACCAGACAAGACCCTTCAGCGTACTTCAGATAGTCCCTGGTTATCTTTACTGGACGAATCTTATGGTTCTGCCTTCCGTCTTCACGCATTTGTTTCACTCCTTAATTAACTTTAAGTTTTTTAGTAATTTATCCCTTGTAATTTCGTATTCTTCTTTCTGTTTCTTTACTTTCTCCACAATCGGAGGTGGAGCTTTTTTCAGAAACTCTCTATTTTTCAATTTCTTGTTAGTTCTGTTCAGTTCAACTTCTATCTTTTTAATTTCTTTACTCAACCTTTCTGCTTCTCGAGATATGTCAATCATTCCCTTTAAGGGAACATATATCTCTACATCACCAACGACCGCAGTGGCACACTCTTCTGGTTTGTTAATATTTTTATCAATTATAACTTCTTTCGACTTTGCTAAACTTTTTATATAGGGAATGTGTTTATCCAGAAGTATTTTCTGTTCTCTTTTAGATGGTTTAATCAACACTTCCACCATCTTAGCGTGTGGGATTCTCATTACGCTACGCACATTCCTTACCTGAGAAATTACATCTATGACCAATCCCATCTTCTCTACGGCATCCTCATCTCTTTCCTCCCTTC
>DAOVHK010000039.1 GCA_030671905.1 Clostridia bacterium
GCCACGTGGCAAACACCTCATCAGTGTGTGTATGGGCACTGCCTGCCATGTGAGGGGCGTCCCCAGGATTTTAGAGAGGCTCCAGAAGACATTAAATATAAAACCTGGTCAGACCAGCCGTGATCTCCAATTCAGTTTGGAGACAGTCAACTGTCTGGGTGCTTGTGCCTTAGGACCGCTGATGGTAATTGATGGAGAGTATTTTGGCAAGATGAGTGCAAGGAGAGTAGAGTCCATTATCAAAAGATATAAGAAATCTTCCGGAAGCCAAAAGAATCAAGAAAATGAAGAAAATAAAGACGCCGTCTGAATTAGAGAAATTAAGAAAATCCATAGTAGCTGGTTATGATTTTTCCAGATCTTGTATAACCATCTGTAAGGGAACGGGCTGCTCAGCCTCAGGTGCAACAACAGTTGTTGATGCCTTTAGAGAAGAGATTAAAAAGCAGAAGTTAGAGAGTAAGATAGACATCCGCACAACTGGATGCCATGGTTTCTGTGAACGTGGTCCTTTAGTTGTGATTTATCCAGAAGGAATCTTCTATCAAAGGGTCTCAACTGAGGATGTTGCAGAGATTGTCTCCCAAACGGCAATGCGGGGCCGAATAATTGAGCGCCTACTTTATGTTGATCCGGTGACTGGGAAGAAGGTGGTTCACGAAAAAGGGGTTCCCTTTTACAATAAACAACTGAGGCTCATCTTTGGTAACAACGGCAGAATCGATCCCACTGAAATCCGGGATTATATCGGCCTTGGTGGCTATAGCTCATTAAATAAGACACTCTTTGAGATGAAGCCTCAAGAGGTAATCGAGGCCATAAAACAAGCTGGCCTCAGGGGTCGGGGAGGAGGCGGTTTCCCTACGGGAAGGAAATGGGAATCCTGCCGGAAGGCAGAGGGAGATATTAAATACGTGATTTGTAACGCCGATGAGGGAGACCCTGGCGCGTTTCAGGACAGAAGTCTCCTTGAGGGAAATCCCCATAGTGTCGTAGAAGGGTTAATCATTGGTGGCTATGCGGTTGGCGCCAAGGAAGGTTATATCTATGTGCGTAATGAATACCCCTTAGCAGTAAAACACGTGGGGATTGCCATAAAGCAGGCTGAAGAGTATGGACTCCTTGGCGAGGATATCTTGGGTACAGGCTTTTCTTTCAGCATCAAGATAACCCGTGGCGGAGGAGCGTTTGTCTGTGGTGAATCGAGTGCATTGATGGCCTCCATAGAAGGAAGGCTTGGGGAACCCAGGTTCAAACATGTGCATGCCACTGAAAAGGGTCTATGGGATAGGCCCACTACTTTGAACAATGTCAAGACCTGGGCCACTGTTCCCCTGATTATCGACAAGGGTGCTGATTGGTATGCCAAGATAGGGACGGAGAAGAGTAAAGGTACGATGATATTCTCATTAGTAGGAAAGATAAACAATACCGGCTTGGTTGAGGTGCCCATGGGTTTACCGCTAAGAGAGCTAATCTATGGTATTGGCGGAGGAATTCCTGGGGAAAAGCGTTTTAAGGCAGTCCAGACCGGGGGGCCATCTGGAGGATGCATTCCTGAAAAACTCCTTGACCTTCCTGTCGACTATGAAAGGCTCACTGAGGCCGGCTCTATGATGGGCTCAGGAGGACTCATCGTTATGGATGAGGATACCTGTATGGTCAATGTGGCCAAATACTTCCTTTCATTTACTATAGATGAGTCCTGTGGGAAGTGTACTCCTTGCCGGGAGGGAATTAAACATATGCTGGAGATACTCACTGACATTTCTGAGGGTAAAGCAGAGAAGAAAGACTTAGAAATTTTAGAGGAACTGGGGAATATGGTAAAAGAGACTTCCTTGTGTGCCTTGGGTGGCTCTGCCCCCAATCCTGTATTGAGTACCTTGCGCTATTTTCGGGATGAATACGAAGCACATATCAAGGATAAAAAGTGTCCTGCTGGCGTCTGCCTGGAGTTGATTCAATACTCCATCGACGAGGCCAAATGTACTGGTTGTGGGGTTTGTAAAAAAGAGTGTCCCCAAGGTGCGATCTCCGGCCAGAAGAAAGAGCCACACAAAATAGACAAGAAAATTTGTATTAAATGTGGAATCTGCCTTGAAGTCTGTAAATTCGATGCCATAGTAGTGGAGTAAGGAAATGGTGAAGTTAACTATCGATAATCGAGAAGTTGAGGTTGAGGAAGGAGCGACTGTTCTTCAAGCAGCCAGGAAGCTGGGAATAGAGATTCCCACCCTCTGCTATCATGAAGCCTTGGCGCCTTATGGGGCTTGTCGTGTATGTTTGGTGGAGGTGGCAACGGGTAAGAGGTCGAGGTTGACTACTGCTTGTACCTATCCAGTATGGGAAGGGATAGTGGTGAGGACAGATTCAGAGAGAGTGATAAAGGCGCGCAGGTTTATAATAGAGTTGTTGTTGGCCCGCTGTCCAAATGTACCACAGATTCGGGAACTGGCCGAAAAGCTGGGAGTTAAACAGACTAGATTCAAAACTGCTGATGATGAGTGTATATTGTGTGGCTTATGTGGAAGGGTCTGTAAGGAAATAATAGGAAGTTCTGCTATTAGTTTTATCAATCGGGGAATAGAAAGAGTTATGGAAACACCATTTGAGATAGATTCTGAGGTGTGCATCGGTTGTGGAGCCTGTGCCTTTGTATGTCCTACGGGCGTGATCAAGATTGAAGATATAAATGATTACCGCAAAGTAGAAATCTGGCATGCCCAACGCGAACTGGCTAAATGCAAGGACTGTGGTAATCGCTTTGCTCCTGTGGCGACACTTAAATATCTAAAGGAAAGAATAGAATTGCCTGACGATTTCTTTGAGCTTTGTAGTGGTTGCAGGCGAAAAAAATTAGGAAAAGAGCTGGTCAATATTGTCGGGAGTAGCTCCGATTCATCCAACCCCTGAGATTCGATTTTTGCAGGGGCGGGATTCATCGGAGTATTTGGAGTAGCAGACTGGAAGGAGAGAAACGTGTCCAAGATAGTGGCAGCAGCAGCAATCAGAGGCGCACGTAAAATAGTGGGAGAGGCAGAGGAATCTTTAAACAAGGCGATTAAAGAGAAAGGGAAAGAACAGAAAGTTGAGTTCCCCGAGACAGCTTACTTCCTTCCCATGGCCTATGCACTTTTGGGAATCGAGGTAAAGACTTTGGGAGATATGGTACCAGTGTTGATAGAAGCAAAGTCGCTTTTGAGAGAGGAACCGAGCCAGTCTCTCTGGCTTCCCTATCTTGGCGACACACTCGATTCCGGTATAGCCACTCTCTTAGGAGAAGAGATTATTGTTGCCATAAGATATCTATATGGCAAAGAACCCCAACCCGATTGTGTGGGTTTCTATACCGATACCTGGATGAGAAATTATGGGATACAACTGGTAGATGGCAGGATGCCCGGTTTTGCTGCCATATTAGGGGCGGCTCCGGATAACAAAACCGCGGTGGAGATAGTCAGAGAATTTCAGAAGAGAAGTATTATATGTTTTGTTGGTTCTAGTTCTAATGGGAAGAGCATAATTGACCAGCTTAAAGAAGAAAATGTTCAGATGGGTTGGGAGACATATATAGTTCCTTACGGACGCGATACTATAACTGGAATCTATCCCCTCAACTGGGCTATCAGGTCGGCTCTCACCTTTGGTGGCCTTAAGAAGGGAGAGGCACTGAAGTGTCTCAAATATTGTCAGAATAGAGTATTTGCCTTTGGTTTGACTTTAGGCGAGCTGGATGATGTGAAGTATGCTACTGGTGCAGGAGCTATTAACATGGGCTTTCCTATAATTGCCGATACCGATATTCCCGAGATAAGACCTAGTGGTATCTGCACCTATGAACATTTAGTGAAAGAACTTGATCATAAGAAACTGGTTCCTACTTCTATCCAGGTGCGTGGCGTTAAGGTGAGGGTAACGGAAATTCCCATTCCTGTTTCCTATTCTGCTGCTTTTGAAGGGGAATCAGTGAGAAAAGAACAGATGTATATCCAGTTTGGAGGAAAATATTCCACTGCTTTTGAATATATCACCACGAGAGGTCTGGACAAAGTGGAAGATGGAAAGATAGAGGTAATTGGACCGGAAGTGGACGAAGCCGAAGAGGGTGGAGCAATGCCTTTGGGAATCTATGTGGAAGTAGCTGGCAGAAAGATGCAGAAGGATTTTGAGCCCATATTGGAGAGGCAGATTCATACTTTTATAAACGAGGCTATGGGAATATTCCATATGGGACAAAGAGACATGTGCTGGTTAAGGATTAGTAAGGAAGCGAAGAAGAAGGGCTTTAAGATTCGCCATTTTGGTGTAATTATTCATGCTCGCCTTCACGATACCTTCGGGGCAATAGTGGACAAAGCTCAGGTTACCATTTACACTCGACAGGAAGATGTGGAAAAACACATTTCTGAGGCAAAAAAAGCTTATGAGGAACGCGATGAGCGTATGGCAGGAATGACCGATGAAAGCGTGGATACGTTCTACTCTTGCACGCTCTGCCAATCGTTCGCTCCCAATCATCTCTGTATAGTTAAACCGGAGAGGTTAGGATTATGTGGCGCTTATAGTTACATTGATGCTAAGGCTTCTTTTGAACTGAATCCCACAGGACCCAATCAGCCGGTGAAAAAAGGAGAATGTCTTGACCCGGTAAGGGGTGAGTGGAAAGGAGTGAATGAATTCATCTATCAAAAATCAAACAAAACTTTAGACCGCTTCCACGGTTATTCCATAATAAGTTGCCCGGAAACAAGTTGCGGCTGCTTCGAGTGTATAATTGCCATAATCCCTGAGACGAATGGTTTTATGATTGTAAATAGGGAATTTGCCGGTATGACTCCTATAGGAATGACTTTCAGTACCCTGGCTGGTTCCGTTGGTGGTGGAGCGCAGACTCCAGGATTTATGGGCATTGGAAGACTGTATATCGTGAGTAAGAAATTTATCTCTGCTGATGGGGGGATAAAACGCATAGTTTGGATGACCAAGGAGCTTAAAGAAGCACTGGGAGATAAATTTAAGAAGAGGTGCGAAGAAGAAGGGATTCCTGAGCTGATAGATAAAATTGCTGATGAGACAGTGGCTACTACAACAGAGGAACTGCTAGCCTATTTGCAGAAGGTGAAGCACCCGGCTTTAGAGATGGAGCCCCTGATATAATTGGTAAGAAATGATTGCAGATAAGTTTGGAATAGCACACTTCAGTGTGCGTAAGAAAGACGCTCCGATGAATCGGAGCTAATCCAGGGAAGGAGGTGAGATTATGGCAAAAGCAACTAAAGTCAAACAGTTAATTATGGAGACTCCTGATGAAGTGGGCATGATGGCAAAGGTCTGCTCGGCAATTTCCGATGCGGGAGTAAATATTAAGGCAATCTGTGCCTATGCCGAAGAAGGCAAGGGCCATTTTATGCTTCTCACGGATGACAATTCAAAAGCAGAACAGACACTCAAATCTGCTGGTTTCACAGTCAGTCAGGAGGAGGTTGTAGCTATTGAATTGGAAAACGAGGTGGGAGCAGCGAAAAAGATGACTCAAAAATTGGCAGATGCCGGGGTTAGTCTAAAGAAATGTTACGGTTCTACCGGTGATGGCAAGATGGCACTCCTCGTGTTGAATTCAAATGATAATGAGAAGGCGCTAAAAGCTCTCGGGGCATAAGAGTCTCTGTGCAGTTATTCCGTAGCAGCAGAGCGAAGCTCTGCCAAAAGGGAAGCAAAGTTTACGCTTTGCTGCTACAATAGGATGGACATGGTTTGCCCGATGAACGGGTATGCTATAATTTTGCACCTCTATCGGAGGAGAGGATGGCTTTAACAGGTCTTGAAATTTATAAACATTTGCCGAAGACAAATTGTAAGAAGTGTGGCTTTCCTACCTGTTTAGCATTTGCTATGGCTCTGGCGGGAAAGAAGACTTCGCTGGATAAGTGTCCTGATATTACAGAAGAGGCGAAGCTTGCCCTGGAATCTGCTTCTCAACCTCCTATGGCAACAGTTACTATGGGGGTGGGAGAGAATCAAGTAGAGGTTGGCGGTGAGACAGTTCTCTTCCGACACGAGAAGACTTTCTACCACCCTTGCGCTATTGGCATTACTTTGAGTGACTCTCTGGAAAAGGAAAAAATTATTGAGCGAATCGAAAAGGTTAATAAGTTAAAATTTGAAAGGGTAGGTATGTTTCTGCAAGTGAATCTCATTGCTATTTCTAACGAAAGCAATAATCCGGATAAGTTCTGCGATGCGGTAAAAAGCGCGACGGAAAAATCTAATTTACCATTAATTTTAATCTCCAATAATCCGCAAGCTTTAGAGGCTGGTTTGAAAATATGTAGTGAAAGAAAGCCGTTAATTTATTCGGCTAAGGAAGATAATCGAGAAGCTATGGTAGATTTAGCTAAAAAATATTCCTGCCCCCTGGTAATTTATGGGAAAAACTTAGAGGAGTTAGATTCCCTTTCCCAGAAGGTAGTTGCCTCGGGAGTGAAGGATGTTGTCCTTGACCCTGGAACAAGAAGTCTGGGCGGCTCTGTTCAGGATTTTACCCAGCTCAGGAGGTTAGCCTTAAAGAGAGGCTACCGCCCATTCGGTTATCCTGTAATTACCTTTGTTAATGGTAGTGACCCTTACCAGGAAGTTTCTATGGCAGCCACCTTCGTTGCCAAGTACGCTAACATTGTGGTTCTTGATAGAATTGAGCCGGAGGAGATTCTACCTTTGGTCACTCTGAGGCAGAATATCTATACCGATCCTCAGAAGCCGATAATGGTTGAGCCTAAACTTTATGAGGTTGGCACACCAAACGAAAATTCTCCGCTACTGGTAACTACAAACTTTTCTCTTACATTCTTTACGGTTCAGCCGGAGATTGAAGCAAGTAAAGTTCCCTCCTATCTATTAATCGTTGAAGCTGAAGGCCTCTCTGTGCTTACTGCCTGGGCTGCCGAGAAGTTTACCCCTGAGGGAATTGCTGAGGCAATGAAGAAAGCAGAGGTAGAGAAGAAACTATCTCATAAAAAAATAATCATTCCTGGCTATGTAGCTGTAATGAAGGCAAAATTAGAAGATGAGAGTGGCTGGGAAGTTCTGGTAGGTCCCAAAGAGGGTTCGGGAATTCCCAAGTATCTGAAAGGGACCTGGCAATAGGAAGCGAATGGCATTATGGAGAAATGTAAAATAATCTTTTATCCCTGGAAAAAGGAAGTAACTGTTCCTAGTGGCACTGACCTGTTGACCGCAGCAATAAGAGCTGGTGTCAATATTTATAACAGTTGTGGAGGTGAAGGGGTTTGTGGTCGGTGCAAGGTTATTGTCAGAAAGGGTGAGGTTATCACTGAGCCGACGGGACGCTTGAGCGCTAAAGAGAAAAAGAAGGGCTATGTTCTTGCTTGCCGTACTACCTGCAAGGGAAGAATGGAAATTGAAGTGCCTCCTGAATCTCGCCTGGAAGGTTTGGAGATTCTTACTGAGGAGGCAAAGGCAAAGAGGTTAGTTGGACTTTATACACCAGCAGAAGAGGTAGAAAAGGGGCCTGAAGTAGCTTTGGAGAGAGTGTTTACTCATGGTCCCCTTTCCACCAAGCTATACTTAGAACCTTCTCCTCCTACTTTAGAAGATAATGTTGGCGATCTGGAACGAGTCTATCGGGAAATCAGAAAGGGACGGGAAATTCCCATTATGCAGATGGGCTTAGCTAATATTAAAAAATTGAGCAAACTTCTCAGAGACAGTAGCTGGAAAGTGACTGCCACCCTTGGTAATCGAAACGAGACTACTGAAGTGGTTCTAATTGAGCCCGGAGATACAACCAATAAAAACTATGGCGTGGCAGTAGATGTCGGGACAACGACAATAGTGGCTTATCTGGTTAACTTAAGAGAGCGTCAGGTTCTGGGTGCAAAGGCTTGTTATAATCCGCAAGTCGATTTTGGCGAGGACGTTATCTCCCGGATAATTTTCGCTCAGGAAAAGGATAGGTTAGAAAAGCTACACCATGTGGTAATAGATGCAATTAACAATCTCATTTTAGGAATGGTCATGGAACACAATTTGACCCTTAACGATATTAATGGCGTTGCCTGTGCCGGGAACACAACTATGATTCACCTTTTGTTGCGAGTTCCTCCCGAATATTTACGAAAGGAACCGTATGTCTCCACTGCCGGTTTCATGCCTGTTATAAGAGCTGCCGAGGTAGGAATTAAGATTAATCCTCGGGGGCTCCTCTGTTGTATCCCTGGAGTGAGTAGCTATGTTGGCGGGGATATAACAGCTGGCGTTTTAGCTTCGGGATTGGATGATTTGTCAACTCCGGGACTGTTTATAGATCTGGGAACAAATGGTGAGGTAGTCTTAGGAAATAAAGACTGGCTGGTCTGCTGTTCCACTTCTGCTGGTCCCTGTTTTGAAGGGGGAGGGATAAAATGGGGAATTCGCGCTATGAAAGGCGCTATTCAGAGAGTGGAGATAAATCCTTCCAAGGATAAGGTCAATCTCTGTACTATCGGAAAAGGGAAGCCCAAGGGTATCTGTGGTGCTGGACTGGTTGACTGTGTAGCTGAGCTCATGAAAAGTGGCAGGCTCAACAGGGCAGGTAAGCTAATTTCTGAATCGTCGAAACGAATAAGGGAGGGAGAAGATGGTTGGGAATTCCTCTTAGTAGAGTCGAAGAAGTCTCTTGTAGACCAGGACATTGTTATAACTGAGACGGATATAAAGAACCTGATACATTCAAAAGGAGCAATCTATTCCGGAACTGAAGTTCTATTGAAACGGGTAGGCTTGAGTTTCCAGGATTTAGAACAAGTGTTCGTCGCCGGCGGATTGGGGACAGCTTTAGATGTGGAGAAAGCAATTATGATTGGGCTTCTGCCCGACCTTCCTCCGGAAAAGTTCACCTTTATTGGCAATAGCGCCATTGCTGGAACAAGGATGTGTCTTCTCTCTCATGAGGCGATGAGAAAGGCAGAAAAGATTGCGGGGAAGATGACCTATGTCGATTTGAGTACAGAGCCAGAATTTATGAATAATTATACTGCTTCACTTTTTTTGCCCCATACAGATATAAACCTCTTCCCCAGCGTGAAGAAATTGATAGGTTGATTTAGGTGGCTAGTGATGGCTTTTACTATTGCAGTGGCCGGTAAAGGTGGAAGTGGCAAGACGACTTTAGCTACTCTGACTATTCTCCAGCTCATCAGACAGAATAAGGGACCTATCCTGGCAGTTGATGCTGACCCCAATTCCAATCTGAACGTAGGTCTGGGTATGGAATTTGAAGAGACTATAGCTGACCTACGAGAGGAAGTTCTGGCTAAGGAAGTTCCTTCAGGGATGTCCAAAACCGAGTTTTTCGATTATCGCTTACACGAATGTTTGGTGGAAGGTAATAAAGTTGATCTTCTGGTGATGGGTCGGCCGGAGGGTTCTGGCTGTTACTGTGCAGCGAACAATCTTCTCAGGCAATATCTCTCCAGAATTTCTAAACAGTACAAGTATGTAGTTATGGATAACGAGGCGGGAATGGAACATTTGAGCAGGAGAACAACTGATGGTGTGGATGTGCTACTTATTACCAGCGACCCCACTTTGGTAAGTATCAGGTCTGCAGCGAGAATTCAGGAAATTGCGTTGCAGATAAAGCTGAAAGTAAAAGATATATATTTGATTATCAGTCGAGTAGCGAAATCTAAAGATATTTCCTCTCTCATTTCAGGAGGCATCCCCGATAGATTATCGTTACTGGAAAATATACCCGAGGACCCTTTGGTCCTTGAGGCTTCTGAAAAAGAGGAAGACCTTCTCTCTCTTCCAGCGGAATCTCCTGCTTTTCAAGCAGTAGGTAAATTAATGAAAAAATTGAAGTTATAAGTATTTCCCTCTCCCCTTGGGGGAGAGGGGTTAGGGTGAGGGGATTTCCCACCAAGCAAGAGGAGTAAATAAATATAGGAGCATAAAATTGGAAAAAGCTACTGAAAAGTGGGCAAGTAAAGTTAACCAACTAATTATCGGAGCAACGCAGAAAGAGGGTGGAACGAGGAATTCTGTTATTAAAGTTGGAGGAGCCACTACTCTACCGTTTCTTCATTTTGAAGGAGTTATTCCTAATTCACCTGTAATTGCTATGGAAGTCTGGGATATGGAACCTCCCGATTGGCCGGCTGTATTAAAAGAGCCATTTGGAGATGTGCTTGGTGATCCGGTAGAATGGGCTAAGAAATGTGTAAACGAGTATGGAGCCGATTTCCTGTGCCTGCGGCTCGCCTCCACACACCCGGACACCAAAAATAACTCTCCGGAAGAGGCTGCAACCACGGTCAAGAAAGTTCTGGAAGTGGTGTCCGTGCCTTTAATGATTATAGGATGTAACCAAGCAGAAAAAGACACTGAAGTTATTCCCGCAGTCAGTGAAGCTGCTCGGGGAGAGAATTGCCTGGTGGGCATAGCAGTGGAAGCAAACTACAAGACAATAACTGCAGCCTGTCAAAGTGATGGACATTCGATAATTGCAGAATCTCCCATCGATATCAATTTAGCCAAGCAATTGAATATTCTTATATCAGACATGAGTTTTCCCCCGGAGAAGATAATTATGCACCCTGCCACAGGAGCTTTGGGCTATGGTCTGGAATATACTTATTCCATAATGGAGCGCAGTCGCCTGGCAGCTCTGCAAGGAGATAAGATGATGTCTATGCCCATGGTAAATTTCGTTGGACAGGAAGTGTGGAGAGCCAAAGAAGCTAAAGCCTCTGAACAAGAGGTTCCCGAATGGGGACCAATAGCTTCCAGAGGGCCACTGTGGGAAGTTACTACTGCTGTTAGTTATCTTCAGGCAGGAGCAGATATCCTGGTAATGTGCCACCCTAAAGCAATAGATAGCGTCAAGAAGGTTATCGAAGAATTAATGAAAAAGGAATAAGGAATTTGAACGCAAACTGAAGTCTACTACTCCTTCATGGAGGGGAAAAATATGTTCGTTATTGGGGAAAGAATTAATGGTATGTTTAATGATGTGGCTAAGGCAATCAAAGAGGGTGATAAGGCTGCTATACAGGGTTTGGCTCTCAAGCAGATAGAGGCAGGAGCAGACGCACTGGATGTCAATGTTGGTCCAGCCGCCGAAGAGCCTCTAAGAGCTATGGAGTGGCTGGTCAACACTATTGGTGAAGTTACTGGTGCTCCTTTATCGATTGATACTACAAAGTTCGAAGTAATGGAAACTGGACTTAAATTATGTAAAGGTAAAGCGATAATAAATTCTACTTCGGGAGATAAAGAAAAACTGGACAGACTTCTTCCTTTAGCCAAGAA
>DAOVHK010000167.1 GCA_030671905.1 Clostridia bacterium
AGAAGGGCAACTTCTTTAACTACTTTAGTTTCCAGGCGGCGGAAGTATTCTTCCCCTCTTTTCTTGAATATAGCTGAAATACTGTCCTTTTCCCTTTTCTCAATAAGCTCATCAGTATCCAAGTAACTCATTCCCAATTTCTTGGCTAATCTTTTTCCTATTCCACTCTTACCCGTTCCCATAAAACCAGTTAAGACAATATTCATCTTTTTCCTAGATAATCGCTGAATACCTACAATTTTATGAGAGTGCTTCTTTATAGAAACCATCAATATTCTATCATATCCACTCCCCCTGTCAATTTATCAGGTTTATAAAAGTTTCCCCATAATCTCACTCCAAAATAGAGCTATTACAAAATAATTGTCCTATTCCAGTTAACCAAACGCTGTATTCCTCATTATATAATCGTTCTAGGGAAAGTGCACTTGAATTTTGGGGAAACTCCTCATCAGGTTGGCTCGACAAATCGTGCCCGTTGGCCCTTAGATTAACGAGGTCCAGGTATGCTAAGTGGAGAGAGTAACGCATGTAGCCCAAGGTTGACCTGGTCAGAGCTCTCTTATATACGACTCAAGGCGATTAACAAAGGAAATTTTGTGGTCGACAAACAATTTCTTTCATATATACTAAGATGAAATAAAAATAATTTTTAAGCGTAAGGGGCAGGTTCAATGGCTGCGAAAGAGAATACTTTTCGCAGTGGAGCAATGGCCTCCAGAATTGCCCAACTCAGTGTGATTGATGCACTTTTTCTTGTAGCGCTGATGTCTCGTTATGAGAAGACCGTAAAATGTCTTGAGAAGACTACCGAGGCACTAAAGACTAAGCGCTATTAGGGTGAAATATGAGAAAGCTGAATAGCTACCAAAGAAGTATTGAGGAGTAAATTTATGTAGGGGGAGGAGGTGAGAATTTTTTCCTGCGTATTCCTTTTAAGGAGTGAAAGACTACCAAATTTTAATCTTTACAGGAGGTAAGGCGATGAGAAGAAGAGATAAGTTAGCATTTAAATTGAAAGTTGTGATCGGTACGTTACTCATTGGGGCTATTGGTTTTTGCCTGCTATCCGTATCTTTAGCGGCAAAAGAGAAAATAATTTATATGTCAACCCCCTGGGGAGTACCATCTAAGAATTTACTGGCAGAATTTGAGAAACAAACTGGTATCGAAGTTGAGGTAACTACCATTGGAGACGAAAAAGCTCTGAGAGACAAGGTGATGATTGCTACAGCAGGAGGCATTGCCCCGGCTGATGTAATATTTGTGGGAATAACAAATGTAGGGGTTTTCTCTTCTAGCAAAAGCATTGCGCAACTCGATGAGATAGTCTCCCCGGACCTGCTGGAGGAGCTAACAAGCGCTGATTTATTTAGAATTGGAGGTTATCTGTACAGTGTACCTATCTACCAGCAATTGGTGATGATAGACTATGATTCCTCCGTTCTTGAAGAAATGGGTGCTCCGGTGCCCACCACCTGGGAGGAATTTACCCAGTTATGTCGGGAGATTAAACAAAAAGGAATAAGAAAATATCCCATAACTTTTGGTGCTCGGGCATGGAGTTGGTACTTAATAGCTCTTTCTATGGGAGGGGTGCTATTTGATGAAGAACTCAATCCCACATTTCATCAACCTGACTCAGGGGGACTAGGAGCAATGAAGCTCCTGAGAGATTTCTTTGAAGAGGAGCTTATTTCAGCTGAGCGCATAACAAGCGTCAATCCCCATCCTTCTTTCTGGGCTGGAGAAGCCGTCTTCCATCAAGCCTGGCAGGGTTCCTTAACTATTGCTAACGATCCTGAAAAGTCAAAGATTGCTCCTAATGCTAAATATATACTCCTCCCGGATGAACACTTCACCTGGAGTTTACCCGCAGCCTTAGGTATATCCGCATTTTCCAATAAAAAAGATGAAGCCTATAAATTCATAGTGTGGTTTACCAAGGCAGAAATTCAAAAATCCCTTTATGAGGCCTATGGGATGTTTCCGGCAAACAAGGCTGCTTTTGCTGTTTTGGGAGAGGCAGGTAAAATAGAGGGCTTTGATGTAATGGCGGAGCAGGCAAGATTTGTGCGTCGCATCCCTTATCGGGCTCCCTGGTATACAGAATTTGAGAATGAAGCTAACGATACGATAAAGAGAATGGTCAGGGATCAGATCTCTCCAGAAGAGGCGGTAGGTCATCTAGCTAATTACGTATATGAGCTTAAAAAGGAGTATGAGTAAAGTAAGAATTGAATGAGAAAGAGGGCGCCGCTTCAGGCGCCCTCACAAACACTAAGAATGAAAATCAGAAATAAACAAAAATGGCAGAGAAGTCTTTCTGCTATTATTGATAACCAGAAATGGCTGGCATACTTAATCCTTGCGCCGGTGGTCATCTTGATCTTTTTTATGGCCTATTTTCCAGCTATCCAATCCTTCCGGTTTAGCCTGATGTACTATAACACAAGACTGCCCGAGAGAATTCATTTTGTTGGTTTGAATAACTATATCAGGATTCTTAAAGACCCCCTTTTTCTGGAGGCTTTGAAAAGAACAGGTTATTTTGTAGTGATAGCTGTTGGTATGATTTTAAGTATTGCCCTGGTATTTTCCCTGGTTCTCAACGAGAACTTCAAGGGAAGGTCCATCCTGCGGGCTTTGGTTATACTGGCCTGGGCCATACCACCCGTAGTTAACGGGTTTATGTGGAAATGGCTACTGAGTGGTGATTTTGGGTTTTTGAACGGAATTCTCTATCAATTTGGCCTTATCTCTTCTTATAAGCCCTGGTTAAAGGATCCCTTTATGGCCTTAAATTGGGCAACTTTAACCTTTGTCTGGCGATTTACCCCTTTTGTGACAATCCTGCTTCTGGGTGCTCTTCAGTCCATTCCTTTAGAGCTTTACGATTCGGCAAAGGTAGATGGAGCTGG
>DAOVHK010000020.1 GCA_030671905.1 Clostridia bacterium
AGTATGTCAACTTCGGTTACTGCAGGAGTGGCTGAAGATGTGGCAGTAGAGGTTCTCGATGTGCATGAAAACAGGGCTACTGGATATACAGGGACGATTCGCTTCGAATCGAATGACTCCTATGCCACATTGCCTGGTGACTATACATTTACTACAGGAGCAGGTGGAGATAATGGATATAAAGTCTTCAATAGCACAGTGGTATTGAAAACCGAGGGAACATGGTATGTGAAGGCTTACGATATAGTTTACTCTACAATAACAGACCAGATAAATGTAACAGTTGAGCCCAATAGTGCCAAGAAGCTTTTGGTTCTATTGCTCGGAGAAGTAAGAGACCCGGGTAGTGACCCATCAGGGACGGGTAAGAAAACAGGATTCCCAGCGCTCGACTGGACAGCAGGTGTATCTACACCAGTGGTGGTCAATTTAGTTGATGATTGGTGGAACATAAATGATACAGCTTCCCAGCCCTGGGTAGTGGTAAGCACAGCCACTGGTTCGGGAGAGTGCTACTATGAAGTCACTCCTTCTTCAGCACAACTGGTAAGTGGGACATATACTTTCACCACGAAGTTAAAGACAGTAACCACGAGTGGATGGAGACTGGAAGCCTACACAGTGGGAGCAACCACATATACAGCCAATACAAGCTCGCTGGTTAATGTAAATCCCAACACTTCTGAGAAGTACCTGCAAGTGCTTCTGCCGGGTGAAGAGCCTCTCCCAGGCGATACACAGAACAAGGGCAGGAAGGGAACTCCAGATTTCGATGCCGTTTCTCCTGGAGACCAGAATGCTGTTGCCGGCACCTCCTTCAACATTACCGTAAGGAAGGTGGATGGTTCCTGGAACCTGTTGGAATCCGATTTGGCAAATGTAGACATAACCAGTAATGACCCCAATGTTTCCAGTCTGGGAAGTATAAATTTGAGTTTTGGGGTGGCAGTAGCTACGGTGACACTCCAGACAGCCGCAAGCGGCAGGACGATAACTGTGAGCCAAGCAGTTCAGGGCTATACTCCAGATACATCTACATCGTTTACTGTAGATTCCAGCACTTACACTTGTCTGCAAGTCTTCTTGCCAGGCGAATCTCCCGATCCAGGAAATCTCACTAACCAAGGAAGAAGTGGAACTCCGGACTTCGATTCTGGTACTCCCGGTAATCAGAATGCAGTGGCAGGAACATCTTTCGATATAACTATAAGAAGGGTGGATAACTATTGGAACTTTGTGGTCGGTGAAGTGGCTGATGTCTCCATTACCAGTAACGACCCCTATGCAGCATTTTTAGGCACTGCCACCTTAACCGGAGGAACTACTACCTGGAGTGTGGTATTGAAGAAAGCTGAGAGTGGAAGGACAATAAGTGTAGATAAGAGTGGATGGTCTTCAGATACAAGTACTTCCTTCACAGTAGATCCCAGTACCCATCAGTGTCTACAGGTTCTCCTTCCTGGCGAATCGAACGATGCAGGTAATGAGTCCAATCAAGGAAGGATAAGTCCACCATCCATTGAATTAATTGCAGGCACCACATTCTACATTACAGTTAAGACCGTGGATAAGTACTGGAATCCCACAAAACCCCCATTTGATATTTTGGTTACTGTGACCTCCAACGACCCCACAAAGCCGAACCTGGGTACAGCGACAGTTGGTGCAACTACTGGAGAAGGAATATTGGATGTGACCTTGTATAGGGGAGATACCAACCGAACCATTACAGTTACTCGGACTTTGTATCAGACTGATATCAGTACCACCTTCACCATCAAAGCTGGTGATACTACTAAACTTCTGGTTCTTGTTCCCAATGAAAATGTTGCCCCTGGTACCAGCACGGGTCGCACGGGAACAGTAGAGGACTGGACTGCAGGAAGTTACTACTCGGTTACAGTGAAAGCAGTAGACTACAATTGGAACCCCACAACAGCCACCATAGTCGTAGACAAGGTATATACAAATGACGATTACAGCAATCCTGTAACAGATCCCATTACTAACGTTACTTTAACTGATGGCACATCAACATTTATGATGACCTTAGTGAGTCGAGGCACAAGGAATATAACCGCAGAGGATGTTGAATATATAGATAATACAAGTTCCGACATTACAGTAGTTCCTGATGATGCTGTTAAACTGCAGGTCCTGGTACCTGGTGAAGTGGGAGTAGAAGGACATCCCAATGGTAAGTTTGCCGTACTCCCCAGTACCCGCACTGCAGGAGTAGCCTTCTCGGTAACAGTAAATGCTGTTGACCAGAACTGGAACATTTCCTATTCTACTCGCACTATACAGCTCACCACCGATGACCCCAATGCTCCTCCTATAAGTAATCAGCAATTAGTCAATGGCACAACTGTATTTATGGTTACTCTTATAACTGCAAATAGTCCATGGATTAAAGCTGAAGATACTGCAACAACGGATAAACTGATACAGAATCAGAGTCCGCCTATCCCTGTTCGTACCAATCCCAATCAACGTAAGCTTCTTGTACTTCTGGAAGGAGAATCGCCAGACCCAGGAACATCTACGGGCAAGACAGGCCCGGTCACCAATCCCACTGCAGGGACTCCTTATACAGTTACTGTAAGGGCTTGCGATAACTACTGGAACCTTAATACCAATGCTACTCCAGGGGTAACGGTGACTGCCGATGACCCTTATGCTGTTCTGCCTTCTTCCGCTAATCTAATCAGCGGCACAACTACATTTATGATTACTTTCAAGGTTGCCAATACCACCTGGACAATTACTGCTACGGACACAGATGGACAACCTCCTCTGTGGTCTGCCTATGTTAATGACCCAGTCACAGTAGACCCGGCATCAGCGGTCAAGTTACAGGTGTTGGCTTATCCGGAAGAGCCACTACCTGGGAGTGATCCTAATGGAAATGGTAAGACAGGAACGCCGGATTGGTATGTTGCAGGCTCGAGCTTTACTGTCACTGTAAATGCAGTGGATAATTACTGGAATGTAGTTAGTACCAATCCTTCCGTTTCAGTGACAACTACAGACCCTTATGATAACGAACCTCTATCAAAGCCACTGGACCAAGGCAGCAATACCTTTAAAATAGAGATGGTAACCAGGGGCTCCTGGGTTATAATCGCTCAGTCTTCAGGATATGATGCGGGAAGTTCCACAGTAACCATCAATGAGGGAAGTGCCACCAAACTACAGGTCTTACTTCCTGGAGAGAATGCTAAAGAAGGTAAATGGGATGAACTACCTTATGGAAAGGAAGGAAATCCTGATTACTGGATAGCCGGCTCTACGTTTAATGTTACTATAAATGCAGTAGATGACTACTGGAACAGGGTGAGCACGAGTCCTTACGTTACAGTTACCACTCCTGCCGACCCTAATGACGATGAGTCTAACTATTCGGATTACCTGAATAGCCAGGGAACAATGGCTCCTCGCATAAAGATAGTAACTGCTGGAGTGAACACTGTGAAGGCAGAAGCCTTTGGTCTTATTACTAGTACAAGTTCAACAACCATAGACCCTGCAGAGGCTGCCTATTTCAAAGTTGAAGTATCTCCTCTAAGTGGAGATGCAGGAGATCTGAAAGATATAACCATTACTGCTTATGATAAATGGGCATCCTGGGACCCCATCCTGCGTACTGGTCAGGGCAATATTGCTGATGGAGGAACAGTGCCAGGAAATGCTTATCAGGGAACTATCACCTTCAGCTGCAATGACCCCTATCCAGCAGGATTGCCCAGTGACTTTACCTTTACACCTCTTGACGCCGGCACCACCACCTTATACGACCAGGTGATACTCTATACAGCAGGAGATTGGTGGGTGGAAGCTACAGACATCTCTGATTCTTCCATCTATGGAAGGCAGGAGAATATTTCAGTCTCTCCAGCAGAAGCCTATATATTTGTAGTAAATCCCCAGACCAATCAGGATGTGCCAGCCGGCTCTTCCCAGGAAATTACTGCATATTTATCCGACTTCTACGGCAATGCCACACCAGAAGCAAATAAACCTTGCGACCTCACCATTACCGATGTGGTAGGTGACCCGGGTTTCCTGACGATTACCTCTACTACCACTGATGCCAATGGTGAGATTGGACCAATTGACTATGTTGTCTCCACAACAGCAGGTCACGAGGCGACCATAACTGTTACTACTCCCACAGTCTCTGGGACTGGAAAATCGGCAGTGATTACTACAGTTGGTGGAAATCCCAACTATCTGGTATTTATCGGTACGCCTCCAGCGACCCTGGTGGCAGGAACCGAAACCAGTCAACCTTTTGCTGTGCAGAGGTATGACCAGTATGATAACATTACCAATCTTACCAAGACAACTGTATATATTAAATCGAGCTCAGATGGAGCGGACAAGAGCTTTCGCTGTCCTCCGGGCGACCCTCTCATTTCTTCTGAGCCAGGAGTCGATGGTGAGATAGACATTTACAGTGGTGATAATACAGCTGACTTCTACTACTTTGACACAAAGGCATCCTGGGATGAGATTACACTGGATACCTTCACTATAACTGTAAGTTTGAATACCAATTTTGGAGATAGCGATGACGATAATACTCCTATAAGGGTTGACCCTCGTGCAGTGGTCAATAAACTCGCCTTTACCTCCAGTCCTCAGACTTTCACTGCGGGAGTGCCTTCTGCACTCATGACCATACAGACCCAGGATCTGTACAGCAATCCCAAGAAGGTCGATGGAGATAAACAGATAAACCTCTATTCTGTATCTGTGGGAACCAACTCCTTCTCAGTAGATGACTCTACCTGGACGTCTATTTCCTATGTTACTATTTCCACCAACACTTACGAGCAGAGCTTCTATTATAAAGATACCAAGTCTGGCATCCAAACACTTGAGGTTGACGAGGATGACTCCCATGGACATAGCTGGCTGCCTGGATTCCAGGACCAGACAGTACTTCCAAACGAAATAAGTAAATTAGTGTTCACCACTCCTGCCTATGAACCATCCGGGCCTCTGGTGGCTGGTGCAACTTCTTGGACGATGACTGTGGAGATGCAGGATGAGTTCAGTAATCCTTCAAGACTTCTCAGTGTGGGTGATCCTCTCTCTTTAGATACCAGGCTTCTCCTCAGCGCAGAGCCATCTGGAGAATACGACTTCTCCATTTCCTCTATTACCTGGAGTTCCACCACTGAAGCCTGGATTGTTGTTGGCTCCACTTCCACCAGTTTCTATTACAAGCACTTTAAAGCTGGAATCTCGACGATTACAGTAGAGTCTGCAAATTATGCCTGGACGGACGCTCAGCAGAATGAGAATGTAGTGGGAGGTGAAGTGGGGAAGATTGTGTTCATTTCTCCAGAGCCGAAGTTCATTGCTGGAACCTGGTCCTCTACGATGACCATTCAGACCCAGGACATCTATGGTAACGTAGCGCCAGTAAGTACCACTACGGTGATAAGTCTACAATCCAACTCTCCCAAATGGAAAGACTTTTCCTGGGATAGGGTTCTCGGGGGAAAGAACTCAGTGACCATTGATACTGCAGAGATGGAAGCAGACTTCTACTATAAAGATGAGTTCGCAGGGGATACCACTATTGTCACTGCTCAGGTAATAGTATCGACTGAGATTACAGGAACCACGACTGTGACTGTGACGCCTGCTCAGGCTGCAGCCTTCAGTGTAACCCATGATGGAGCAGCCAGCGTGAATGTTCTGGAAATAATTAGCGTCCAGGCTTTAGATGAATTCGCAAATGATGCTACAGGTCCTCCCAACGATAATCCACCTTACAACCAGCCGGAATTCCAGGCAACCTACTATACAGGAACGGCAACATTTACTGTCACCGGCTATGCTAAAGTAGAAGAACCGGCTTCTGCCACCTATACGTTTACCGAAGCCGACCACGGATTTACTACCTTCAAGATATCTGATGATTACGTGGAGAACGTCCAGCTCACTGCCAGAGATGTTTCATATCCTACAATTGATGGTACCAGCCAAGACCTCTCAATTAATGGTATCAAGGTAACACCATTCGACTGGGCACCAACTAATGTCTTCCAGGGTGAGGGTACCTTACCAGATAAGGAGTCGGTGGCAATGCTCATGATGAAGATTCAGGCAAATCCCGGTGCGCCCTCTGAAGCAGATGAAGCGACCTGGACAAATTTGAAGATTTATAGGATTGACTATGGCGCGGATTCTGCCCAGGATGGCGATGTACCGGAAGTTATGTTGTGGAAGGATGGAAATGGAGATGGTGAGTTTGATGCACCTCTTCCTCCAGATAACTTCGGTGATTCGGACGATATACTACTTGCTGTGGGAAGTTTCGCAGGGGAGACAGGAATACTGAATCTCAACCTGAGCCCGGCGCAGATACTGGATACGACTTTGCGGCATTACTTCCTCGTGGTTAATGTGAGCACAACTGCAGTGCCGGGAAGGAAGTTCGGCATAGAGATTAAGAGCCCGGGAGACTTCACTTTAGGGTTTCGTGAAGTAGAGATCGGTAAGGACAATTTCGCCATACAGACTAGCTCATCCACAATTCAGTCAGCGCCTGCCGAGATGCAGGTCACTCCATACAATATGGTCTATTCTACCCAGACCTACCAGCAGGGCCACAAGGATTTAGCAATGTTGAAAGTGACTCTGGCTACGGATAAGTTTACTGCTAATTGGACAAAAATTAAAGTTACCAGAAAGGGAACTGGTGGTCTTGATTCTGACGTGGAAGAGATCAAGATATATAGAGATGTGGGCGACCCTGGTTTTCAGCCTGGTGTTGATACCGTGATAAGCTCTGGAATCAACAAATTTGATGCGGCTCAGGTATTAATCAATATTGATAGCGATATTGTGGCAGTGGGAGACCAGCCGGAATTGGTCACTGCCACCCCGCAGGACTACTTCATCGTCTTCTCCATTCACGATAGCGCTACTGTTGAGCCCCCAGCCACGATTGGTGCTGGGTGTGGAGTGGGAAGCTTCTGGGTAGAGAGTCCGGCTACAGTCAATCAGAATCCATTCGAGTCGGGAAAGCCAACAATTACTGCCACTGAGGACGATTTAATAGTACAAGGCGGAGCTTCTGGAGGAAGCGTGAACGTGGCCCCTGCTCAGTTGGTTCAGGGGACAACTAATCAGGCTATGCTCCATTTCAAACTCTCCGCCGATTATCATACAGTCCTCTGGAACGAATTGAGAGTCGACCTTATCGGAGCTGGAACTTACACTGATGTGGACAGGGTAAAGCTGTTCAAGTACAACAGTGGTGCAGTCGATGGGATGGGATACCCGATAATAGACTTCGATGGTCCTGACAATGACCTGATGACTATGGTTGATAATGACTACCAGCTTGGCTGGTCAATCTTTACTTCCACAACCACGCTAATTTCAATAAGTAATCCCGTTACTGGTTACCTCTATGAGGAAATAACCGACACTCCCCAGGATTACTTGGTGACCTTAGATGTGGATGTTTTAGCCCAGGCGCCCCTGACGGATGCTCTCGGTCTTAGCGTGAGTAGTTCCACCTATTTCAGTGTGCTTGGCGCTGATATTGTATCACCGACAGGATTCCCCAGATTCAGTGGCACCGCCTCTACGGTGAAGTACGCTGATATAATTACAGTGGTGTCTGAGTCGCTTGCTCCGGCTACGGCAATGCAGGGTTCTGGCGACCCCGACCCAGAAGACCCTGTCGACCCACCGGCTCCTATCCTTCAGCTCGACCTCTCTTGTGACCAGTCCGATTCCATCTGGACAAATATTCGCATAGAGAGAACAGGAACAGCCGAAGATAGCGAAGTAACCTCAGTAACTGTGTGGAAAGATAATCCTTACCAGGGTGATATAGGCAATTTTGATATTGTAAACGATATTCTTATAAGTGATAATGACGAAGTTTTCATAAGCAAGACAGCTAATATCCTTCTTACCGACCCACAGATAATAATAACTGCTACTCAACGCTACTTCATCGCCTATGGCATTAAGGACGCAGCAGTGCCGGGAGGAACTCTGGGAGCCAAAATAGAGGAAGCCAGTTGGATAACAGTAGAGGATATCAATGAGACAGTGGAATTCACTGTTCTACCGGCAACCTCCACTCTTCTCCAGATATATCCCAAACCACGAACTCTCACAGTCAATGGGTTCGATATTGCAGAAACTTCCACAACACTTTCCAGCGTGATAAGCTCCACATATACAGTGATTCCCGTAGATTCTACTCTCAGTTTCTTATCCTCCGGGCATATAAAGATTGATAATGAAATTATAAAATATACTGGATGGACAGATACCACTTTTGAGGGTGTGACTAGAGGCGCTTCCGGCAGTCAAGCAACATCTCACCTTGCTGGAGCGACAGTAGAGAAGTACTTCTTCCAGAATGACAAGGATGTCTGGATGGCTTCTCTGGATATGATTTCTAATTCTCCTTTTCCAGTGGGAGTGGGATGGGATGGACTGAGACTCATTCTTACCGGCACAGGGCTATATACAGATATTACCGAGGTGAAAGTCTGGAGAGATAACAACAATAACCAGATTAAAGATGGAATGGATGTGCTTGTTACTACTGCCACATTTACCGGCACAGATGTGTCCATTCAATTCCCCGCCACCCAGTATGTCTACGATTATACCCAGTACTATTTCCTGACTTACTCAATATCGGGAAGTGCCATTCCCAATGCCGAGGCAGGATTGAAGATAGATGGTGCCAACGATATCTATCAGATTTCACCCCATAGTATGGAGGGAACGTTCCCCATTCAATCTACTGAAATCGAAATCCATCCCACCAGGGACGAACTCATCACCAGTTTTACTGATATAAGTGGCGCTGCAGTGCCACTTATCCAGGGAGATAATAATGTAGGAATGTTAAAGATGATTCTATCCAGTAATGAAAATACGGTTATCTGGAATAAACTGAGAGTCGAGCGCACAGGTACGGGCACAGATAGCGATGTAAGTACAATTAAGATTTATCGGGATGAGGCTCCCTATGAAGGAACATTCAATCCCGCCAATGATAGTCTTATCACCACTGGGGTGAATACCTTTATTGATACATTAGCTGATATTACTCTCCTTCAGTCTGAGATTATCGACACCACACCCAGGTCATACTTTGTAGTTCTCGATATTTATCAACTTGCTGAGGTGGGCAAGTCCGTTGGTATTACTATCTCCTCCTCGACTTACTTTACAGTTCAGGGTGTGGACATAGTAAAGCCGGTAAGTTTTGTTACCACAAATCTCATAGTTAATGAATATGCAGATACTATTACAGTAACGCCCTTAGAATCGACCCAGACTCCCGCCCAGGTTGTGCAGGGTGCCCAGAACATGCCCATGCATAAGTTCACTCTAAAGACCAACCAGTCAGGTGCACTGTGGACAGGAATGAAGGTGAGGAGGACGGGAACGCCGTTGAGCAGAGATGTTGATGTGGAGAGGGTTAAGATATATCGTGACCTGGACAACAATGGACTGTTCAGTGCAACTTCTGATGTAGAGATATCGATTTCCACCATAACATATACTTTCACCAACCGGGCAGTAAATATCTATTTTGGCACTCCCCAGGTAATAACCACTGCTCCCCAGATGTATTTCCTCGTTTACGATATAGCTGTGGATGCTACACTTAACGAGCAGCTAGGAGCAATGTTCGATGGTCCTGCCGGTTTCTTCTTCCCCATTCCACCAAATAACGTGGATAACCCGGTGAGTGGAGACCTTGGTCCTGGTTACTGGGATGTGACTACGCCTGTGGGTCAATTTCCTTTCGAATCCCCTAAGGTAGCAATCACAACTCTGCAGCTGAACCTAATAGCTACAGACTTAGCTCCCGGAGGAGCGAGGCAGAGAGAGAATGACGTAATAATGCAAAGGCTTGCTCTATCAGTAAATGCCAACAGGGCAGAGTGGAATATTCTTACAGTGGAGGACATCTTTTCCACGACAACTGTACATCTCAACGTCGCTTTAATCAAGCTTTATCGTGATGCGGATGGAGATGGAGTTTTCACCTCTGGGACAGAGGTGTTAATAGGTACAGGTACTTTCAGTGGAGGAATAGCAAACCTCACCATTGATGGCGATTCTGCACCGGGGATTCAGCCTGAACTGATTATGCCCACCACAACTTACTATTTTGTGGCGCTGGATATAAGTGATACAGCAGACCCTGGAAAAAAGATTCTTTTGCAATTGACCACTGAAGACTTTATAGATGTCAAGCCAACCACTATTCAGAGAAACTACACTACTCCCATCCAGACTTCTATTACCAGGGTGAGGGACTATCGTACTCCCACAACTCCTGTAGTGTCTGCTAATGAATGGACAAACGACGCTTCCAAGATGTCAGCAAATTGGGAATCCCAATCTCCCTTAGGAGTTGTGGAAAGCATTTGTGCTGTGGGAACAGCGCCTGGGGCAAAGGACAAGACAAATAATCAGTGGCTCTCTGCAGGCGATAAGTATGAGACCCTGGTCTCGGGAATGAGCCTGCAACAGTACCGCCCAAAAGATTCTGCTCCGTTCTACTACTTCTCAGTTATAACTCGCAGTGTAAGTGGAGGGGTGACCCTGTTCAGCGACCCAGGGTATAGACAATTTAGAGTGGACATTACCCCACCGACTACTGTTGATGCACCAATTCCTGAAGTAGCAACTGAGGCAGAAGCCACCTCTTATAATGTGCACTGGGACTTCGCTGAAGACCCAGAGTCAGGTGTTGCGGTTTATGAGTTACAGGAGAAGGTGGACACATACCCACTGTGGGAAACGATAAGCAGCACTATTCCAGGAGATAGCCAGAATTATGCAATAACTGGCAAAGAAAAATACCACTTCTATTACTACCGAGTCCGTGGCAAGAACGCTGCCGGAAGCTGGGGTAGTTGGTCTGATGCTTCTGCCCCTGCAGTTACCGGACTTCCTAAAGATATAATTTCGCAGGTATCAAACTTCCCGAATCCAGCCACAGGTGACTATACAACAATTGTCTATACTCTCAAATACGATGCAAAGGTCACCATAACGATTTACGACCTGCTCGGACATCTGGTCCTGGAAGAGGAGTTCAGACCAGGCAGTGAGCAAGGGTCTCAAGGACCAAATGAGTGGGCCTGGTATCTGAGAAACGAAATGGGAGATAAGGTAGCAAAGGGTGGTTATATTTGCCGGATTACGGTCAATGTTGAGGATAGCACCGCACCCAAGAGTGACGACCGCACTGTGCAAGTAATCAGGAAGATTGGCATAATCCGTTAACGCCTTATTTAGTAGTGTAGGGCTTTATGCCCGTAATGGTTTTAGTAGTGGAGTCCTCCTGAAAGGGAGGAATAACCCCCGATTTTATCGGGGCAAAAAGTGGTTGACAAACAGGTAATTTTGTGGTAATATTAGATTGAAAACTAAATACTAGTCCGATAAGGGCAAACTCCGAGTAATCGGAGGACGCAAAGCCACGGGGCCGATTTGGCTAGCCGGGTTGCCGAAGATTAGAAGGACTGAGGAAAAACTTTTTCCTCAGGTCGGTAGCTGTTAGCCGAATTATCCGGTTTGGTGGATAATTCGGCTTTCTTTTTGAGGCAACCCTGCGGCTGAGCTTTACAGGAGCTCGCCAATGGGTGGACAGGGAAAGAAATATAATTTAATATTTGCAATAATTACTTTTAGCGTACTGCTCTATAGTATGCCGCAAGTAGCCTGGTGTAAAGCTTCCGGTGGTCAGCCTGGCGCTTTCCTTTCCTGGGGTGCAGGCGCTCGCTCACTGGGAATGGGTAAAGCGTTCGTCTCTATTGCCGACGATGCTTCGGCCACTTACTGGAATCCAGCGGGATTGGCACAGATAGATAGGAAAGAGATTACTGCTTTACATGCCATTCTCTGGGCGGACACAATGTACGATTTCATCAGTTATGTCCACCCGATTACAGGTATAGGGACAGTGGGAGGGAGTATTACCCGGCTCTATTCGGGAAAGTTTGATGGTCGAGATGAGAACAATATTCCCACCCATGAATTCTCAGATTCTCAAACAGCTTTGGGAGCGAGCTATGGGAAACAGGTTGTGGATGTTCTTGCCCTGGGTGCCAGTATTAAGTACGTGACCCACAATTTAGATGACCATAAGAACGGGAATTTTACCATTGATATAGGGGGAATGTATAAATCGCCAATGGTTGAGCATCTGCAGGTGGGTCTCAATCTACGGAATCTGATAGGCATGAGAACAGGAGCACCTACAGAAGATAAACTGCCCCTGACCTTAAGGTTTGGCTTTAACTATAAGTTATTGAGGGATAAGTTGGCCCTGGTTGTAGATTTAGAGAAAAGCAAAGCTCCTCTCAGTTACCATTTCGGTGCAGAGTACTGGGCTTTCCAGTATTTAGCTGTCAGGTTGGGGATGGACCCTGAGGAGTTTACTCTTGGTTTTGGAATCAGGTACAGAGATTATGGGCTTGACTATGCCTTTGCCACCCATGACCTGGGGGGTTCTCATCGACTTTCAGCAAGCTGGAAATTTGGCCCGTCAATCACTGCTGCCAGCGAAACTATGGCATTGGAACATTATAAAGAAGCAGTAGCTGCCTATGAGAGAGGACTTTACCAGAGAGCAGTGGAGAAGCTAATTAGGGCCCTTTCCCTTGACCCCAAAAATATAGAAGCCAAGAGTAAACTGGTGAAATTGGAAAGGGTGGCCAAGATAATACCTAGAGAGGTAAAGGAAACTAAACGCGCCAAATTGATTAAGCAGGCCGTTCTCTCCTACTTAGATGGAGACATAAAGCTTACGTTAAATGCTCTTCGCTATCTCTTATCTGTAGAACCTGAAGATAGAGAAGTGGATAGGCTCTTAAAAACAATTGCCAGAGTAGAGAAAGTGGATTTGGTAGAAGAGATAACTCCGGGAATGAGCTTAGTCGACCAGAAGTTGTATAACGCTCTTAACTATTTCTATGAAGGCAAGTATGATATGACTATCAGGGAGGCGCATGATGTCCTGAAGCTTGAGCCGAACAATGCTTTGGCCTATAAGCGTATAGGTTCGGCGTTCTTCGCCATGGGACAGAGAGAGAAGGCTAAACAGGCTTGGAACAGGTCTTTACAGATGAATCCTGCTGATAAGACTTTAAGAGATTTCCTTGATAGATGGGAAGAGAGAGGATACCCTGAAGATAGGGAACTGGAGTATTTAGAGGAACTGGAAAAGAGAGAATGGGAATTCCCTGGAGAGAAGAAATAAAAAATAGAGGAGATTTAAGATGAGACGTTTTATGATAATGAGATTATTAATAATTTTGTCATTTTTAATTCTTGGGCAAAAATGTGAAGCAATAGAATATTCTGAGGTCGTAGTTACTCAGTTAATGGTAGAACAGGCTTTAGAAGAGCGCGTCCAGGGCGTTCTCATTAAGATTTTAGGGCCTAATAAAGCCAGAGTAGTAATTGTAATTGAGCCGAACGTAGGAAAGTCGATGACCGAGATAGAAACCTGGGCAGAGCAGAAGTCTAAAAAGGAGGAAGAAACAGGGGTAAAGAAGGGAAAGGCACTTAAACCACTACCGAAGGTAAAGGAACTCCTGCCGGGCATACCGCTCAAGAAGAGTGTGCTCGAACGAGAGGAGGAAGTTGCTCCCACTTCAGAGGCAAAGAGAGAAGCTGCGGGCATGAAGAAAAGGGTGGAAAGCATTGTAAGGTTCCCGCCCTCTTTCATCAAAAGAATGACCGCCACCCTTATAATTGACCGGAAAGTCTCGGACGCCTTAGTGGAGACTGTAGAAAGTGTGGTGAGTGGCCTTTTGAATTTGGAACCTAAACGAGGAGACCAGTTGATAATAAGGAGAGTCTCCTTTATCCCTGCCACGCCTTGGTGGAGTTTCCTGTTCAAGCCACAGACTTATTGGGTCATAATCGGGATGCTCCTGACTGTTACTCTTCTTATGTTCCTCTTTGGGCCCCTCAAGACTTTCTTCCAGAATCTACTGAACACTATGAAAGAATTAAAGGCTTCCAGAACTGAAATCGAGTCTGCCAGTGCTACAGGCACCGGGGGAGGAGGAGCGGCTGCCGGCTTAATCACTGTAGGAGAAGGTCTCCCTCAAAAGGCGGAGGGGGGAGTGATTGAGGAAGTAGAGGGGGAAGAGAAAGAAATCCCACAAACCTTCAGATTCGTTAAAGAGAGTAATCTAAAAAGGCTCTTCTATTTGATTAAAAATGAATCCCCAGAAGCAATGGCGCTGGTTTTTAGTTATTTAACTCCAGACCAGGCAGCAAAGTTATTTTCTTCATTATCTCCGGAACTCCAGTTAAAGGTTGCTTTGAATCTGGCCACAGTTAAACAGATGGATGAAAGAATAGTAAATAAAATAGAAAAGAATATTAGAGAGAAGATCGACTTACTTAAAGGTGGAGTAGATGAATTTGTGGAGATATTCGATAGATTGGATAAGAAGTTAAGAGAGAATATCTTAAACGCGCTGGAAAAGAAGAATCCTGAACTGGCAAAGAAGATAAAAGATTTGACTTTCTCTTTTGAGCAAATTGTCAAAATAGATAATTCTCAACTACGCATAATTTTGGGAGAGACAAATACTTTCGCTTTATCCGTAGCCCTGAGGAGAGCGAGTGAAGAGGTTAAGTCTAAAATTATGGAGAATATGTCAGCCGGAGGTGCTGTTCTTCTGAAAGAAGAGATGGAATTTGGTAAACCAGTAACAGTTCAGGCAATTGAAGAGCAACAGCAAAAGATAGTGGATTTAATTCTCAAGATGGAGAAGGAAGGAAAAATTGAACTTAAAGGAAGAAAAAGAAGAGGCGGAATTGGAAAGATAGAAGAGATGCAGGATATTAAAAAGATCATTGAGGAAGAGATAATCAGGAAGAGACTTGAGGAGGAGCCTGAAGAAGTTGTGCAGGGTATTACGAAGAGCAAGGGAAGTGAAAAGACAGACAATGAAAAGGCGTTCGAGCATTATAATGCGGGGATAGAAGCATCTCAATCTGGCAGACACGAGGAAGCTATTAGGGAATTTAAGAAGAGCCTCCAGTACAATGACAAGATATGGCAAACATACCAGTATTTAGGAAGTTGCTATTACAATCAAGGAATGGAACAGGAAGCAGTCCAGGCATATAAGAAAGCGCTGGAACTCAACCCGGACAATCGAGAACTCAGTGAGTGGTTAAATAATCGAAAGTAACAACTGGAGTTCTCGCGAAAGCAAGGTGTATGTGTGGGAATTATTGTTAAAGGAACATAAAATTAATGGCAAAGCGTGATAAAGAAGATAAAAAGAATATAGTTCCTCCGCCACCTCCTTTACCACCTTTCTCGGGTGAACCTAAAAGACCATCCCCGCCCCCCTCCCGCAAAAAAGAAGAAAAAACTCCCAAAGATTTAAAAGGAATAATAGAAAAAGAGAAAGCAAAATGGGAAGAGACCTTAAGAAAGCTGGAAGCAGAAAATAAGGCAATAAAGGCAGAGCTTACTGGGAAGGAAACAAAGGAGAAAGCTGAGAGGGATAAGCGGGAAAGAGAAATTGAAGAGGATAGGGAGCGGGCAGAATTACGATTGAAGGAGTTAGAGAGACAACTTCAAGAGGAGAGAAAGAAAATTTGGGAGCAGACTCTCAGGATTAAAGAGGAAGAAAAAGCAGCGATGAAGATGGAGAAGGCGTTGGGGGAAATTCTGGAGAAGACAGATCGGGAAAAGGAGATACAAAAACTAAGGGAGGATAAAGAGAAAATTGAACGGGAATTGCAACAGCAAAAAAGAATTGCTCAAGAATTTGAAGCCTCTGCAAAGGATGAGATTTCCGAGCTCAACAGTAACTTAGAATTACAAAAAGCAGAATGGGAAGCAAAATTGAAAGCCAGAAAGGCAGAAATAGAAGATGAGAGGACTCGTCTGGAACAGGAGTTAAGGAAGCAAAAAGCAGAAAGAGAAACTCTGTCTGATACTCTGGAATTCCAGAAGAGAGCCTGGGAGACGAATCTCCAGGAAAAAGAGGCAGAAAAGGTAGAGATTGAGAGGAGTTTAAGGAGTAGGATAGCTGAACTGGCAGAGAGGCTAAAAGAGATAAAAGAAGAATTGGGACATGAGGAAAAGAGAGAGAAGACGAGATTAAAAGATAAGGAGAGAGAATTTGAGGAACTCAAGTCTGAGAGTGAAGGGAAGCTCAGGGCTAAAGAAGAAGAGAAGGATAGGATAGAAGGGGAGCTTAAAAAGAGGATAGAGGAGATTGAGCTTGAAAGAGTAAAGAGAGAAGAAGAGGCAAATATCTTAAGGCAAGGTCTGGAAAGGGAATTAAGAGAAATAAGAGATAAGCTGGAAGAAGAAAAGAGAGTCTCTTCTCAGAAGATAGAAGAGAAGGATAGAGTAGAAGGGGATCTTAAGAAGAGGATAGAGGAGATTGAGCTTGAAAGAGTAAAGAGAGAAGAAGAGGCAAATATCTTAAGGCAAGGTCTGGAAAGGGAGTTAAGAGAAATAAAAGATAAGCTGGAAGAAAAGAAGAGAGTCTCTTCTCAGAAGATAGAAGAGAAGGAAGGAGAACTCAGGGCTAAACAGGAAGAGAAGGATAGAGTAGAAGGGGAGCTTAAGAAGAGGA
>DAOVHK010000019.1 GCA_030671905.1 Clostridia bacterium
AAGATATAGGAAGGTTAACCGCACAACTGATGTGATTGCTTTCCCCATGGAAGAACATAGAGAATTTACTCCATCTATACCTTTTTCTTCTCGCCTTTTGGGTGATGTGTTTATTTCTGCAGAAAGGGCAAAGGTTCAGGCGAAAGATTTTGGGCATAGTATAAAGAAAGAAATTACCATTTTAACTATCCATGGCATATTGCACCTTCTAAGCTATGACCACGAGAGGAGAAAAGACGGTCTGGTAATGAGAAACAAAGAGCAGAAAATATTAAACCAGATTAAGGATTTCAAAAAATGAAAATGGCGAAAAGGGATAGTTTATTTATGAGTTTCAATAGAGCATTAAAAGGAATCTTTTACGTTTTTAAGACGCAGAGGAATATGCGTATTCATCTGCTCATAGCGTTGGTTATACTGGTCATAAGTATATTTTTAAATTTGGACAGAAAGGAAGTGATAATTCTTTCCTTCACAATTTTTCTCGTACTAATCACTGAAATGCTCAATACTGCAGTGGAACTGGCGGTTAATCTGATTACAGATAAATTTCATCCATTGGCAAAGACAGTTAAAGACATTACTGCGGGGGCTGTCTTATTCGCTTCTATAAATGCTGTTTTAGTTGGCTATTTGATCTTTTTCAGAAAAATGCACCTGGGTAGTCATTTTGCTTCTTCTATTTTTGTTAAAATTCAAAAATCTCCGGAATACATTACCGCTGTTTGTTTGGCAGTGGTTCTTCTTTTGGTAATTGGTGGCAAAGCTTACTCTAGGCAAAGGGTTCCTTTGAGGGGAGGGATGCCCAGTGGACATACTGCTTTTGCCTTTGCTCTGGCAACAGCAAGTGCGTTTATTTCTAAGAGTATCATCTTAGGTGTTCTGACATTAATTATGGCGATTATGATTGGAGAAAGTAGAGTAAGGTCTGGTATTCATACGAAATGGGAAGTGTTTATGGGTGGTTTAATCGGTATAATAGCCACTATATTAATCTTTCAAATATTCAGTTAAGGCAGGTGGGCTCTAATTTTTCTATTGGTATTAGTTTTAGTTATTTTGCTCATCTTATCAAGTTTCTTCTCGGCAACTGAGACGGCTCTTGTCTCCTTAGGAAAGTTGAAAACAAAAGAGATAATTGAAGAGAAGAGATTTTACATTCTCCAAAACTGGCTGGATAATCCAGCTGAGTTAATCAGCGGAATTCTGGTTGGCAATAATATTGTCAATATCCTTTTCAGTGTTCTATTTACTTACTGGGCATTGAAGTCTCCTCTCTTTTCTGATTTGGGCCGGGGTTTGACAGAGATTCTTGTTTTAACAGTGGTTGTCCTTTTAATTCTCTTTTTCGGCGAAATTATACCCAAGACTTTTGCCCACACTTTTCCCGAGAGAATTGTCCTGTTGACATATCGTCCGTTCTTCTTCATTTTTCGCCTCCTTTCACCATTGGTGAAATTTTTTGTAAAGGTAGCGGAGATATTCATGGGCATGAAACTGTCCTTAAAGGCAACTAAAATTACCAAACAGGAATTAGAAGGGCTGATGGCGCAGGAGAGAGAAGAAGGGGTGATTGAAAAAAAAGCTGAAGAGATGATTAAAAAGGTCTTAAGTTTCGACCAGATTCCTGTTGAAAATGTAATGACTAAAAAGGCAAATATTGATTGGGTTGATATAAATTATTCCAAAGAGAAATTTATTGATGTGGTTGTAGAGACGGGACGGTCTCGTGTTCCGGTCTATAGTGGTAACGTAGATAATATTGAAGGAATAGTTTATGCCCGGGACCTTTTAAGTGCCTTGCAGTCAAAGGGTCAATTGGAAATAGAAGAGATTTTACGACCTGTATATTATGTTCCCTCTGGAAAAAAGTGTAATGAGCTTTTCCAGGAATTTAGAGAAAAGAAAATTCATGCTGCTCTAATTAAAGAAAAAGGGAAAATCGTTGGATTAGTAACTATGGAGGATTTGATAGAAGAGATTCTCGGTGAAATCGTTGACGAATTTGATTTAATAAGAGTTTAACGCGGGTCTCTAACTTACCCAAATGAAGGGGTTATCTTGATTCTTATAAAAGTTTTTGGTTTTATTATTGTCTTTTTTTCGATGATATTTTTTGCAGGGAGTGAAACTGCTCTTACTAGCCTGCGTCGGATAAGAATCAAAGGGCTTGTAGATAAAGGAGTTAGGGCAACACGAGGACTTTCTCTATGGCTACAAGACCCTAATAGACTTTTAACCACAATTCTAATTGGAAATGCAGTAGCAGTTATCTTTGCTTCTGTGTTAGCAACATCTATGGCTTTAGACTTCTCTTTTTCATATGGTTGGAGTCAAAAACTAACTGTGGGCTATGCCACTGCGATTGTTACTGTTCTCATTCTCGTCTTTGGAGAGATTATGCCCAAGACATATGCCAGAAAAAATGCAGAAAAAATTTCTACCATTTGCAGTGAGCCACTGAGATGGATTGCCAATTTACTCAGTCCTCTAAGCCAGGTGATAGTTGTTCCTGCCAATTTACTCATTCAGGTATTTGGCGGGAGGAGATTGCAAAGCATTCCTCTGTTTACCACGCAAGAAATTGGAACGTTAATTGAAGTAGGAGCGAGGGAAGGGGCACTGGATGATGAAGAAAAGAAGATGATTCAAAGTAGCCTGGAATTCGGAGAGACTATTGTGCGGGAAGTTATGGTTCCTCGCATTGATATGCAGTGTGTGGATATGAATGATGAGCGAGAGGAAATATTTAAGAAGATAATAAAGATGCCGTATTCCCGTGTTCCTGTTTACAAGGGAAATGTTGACAATGTTATTGGGATTGTATACACTAAGGATTTATTGACAGCGTTGCGGAATAGAGAATTAATCATTATGGAAGACCTTATGCGCCAGGCTTATTTTGTGCCCGAAACGAAGAAGATTAGTGAGTTATTGGAGGAGTTTCGAAAGGGAAGGATGCATCTGGCTATAGTTGTCGATGAGTATGGAGTTACCGCAGGATTGGTAACCATAGAGGATTTAATAGAAGAAATCACCGGAGAGATTTTGGATGAATACGATGTTGAACAAGAGACAATCGTGAAATTATCGGACAGAGAGGCTATTGTTTATGCCAAAGAGGATCTGGATAAGATTAATGAGGAGTTAGGTTTAGAATTGCCGGCTGAAGAGTTCGATTCACTTGGTGGATTAGTTGTTGATTTGTTTGGAAGAGTTCCCCGGAAGGGAGAAGAAATAAATTTTGGCAATTTGAAGTTTGTAGTGCAGGAAGCCGATAGAAGAAAAATAATCAAGTTAAAGATTGTAAAAAAATAAAAGGAAAAGTTATGGAAGAAAGAATTAAAGGATTTGCACTATTTTTGCCGGAAATAAGCGAATTATTGAGAGAGAAGAATTATGGCGAGTTAAAAAAATCGTTAAAAGAGATTCCTCCTGTTGACCTTGCCGAAGGATGGAGCCAACTTTCTCTCCCGGATAGAAATATTATTTTTCATCTGTTAGATAAAAGACGGGCTATCGAGGTTTTCGAAGATTTAAGTTTTGGAGATCAAAAAATATTAATTAATAGTTTAGAATCCCAGGAGCTGGGTGAAGTTTTAGATGAAATGTCTGCTGACGAGAGGGCCGACCTGTTCGAAGAGTTGCCCGAGAAGATGGTAAAGAAACTTTTTAGCGTGATGAAAAAAGAAGAGGTTGAAGACGTAAAAGACCTCCTTACTTACGAAGAAGATACTGCCGGTGGCTTGATGACTACTGAGTTTGTGGAATTGAGGAGGGATATGACTGCCCGCCAGGCCATCCTGAAAATACAGGAATCCTTTCGTAGATACCATGGGGAGACAATTCAGGATGTTTACATAATCAATGCCGAACATCGTTTGATTGGAGGGCTTTCTTTACAAGCCCTCATTGCTTCTCCCCCCGATATATTACTAAAAGATATTATGTCTCCTGTGCAGGTGATAAAGATTAATGTGAACATGGACCAGGAAGAGGTCGCCAAAGTTTTCAGCAAGTATGACCTTTTGTCAGCGCCGGTGGTTAATGGTGAGAATAGATTGTTGGGCATAATCACTATCGACGATATTGTGGACGTAATTGAAAAGGAAGCAACAGAAGATATTTACGGAATGGGAAAGATAAGCGGAGTGGAAAGGGTAGCGGAAATTAATTATGGAGAGGCTTCTGCATTCACTTTAGTAAAGAACAGGGTGATTTGGTTATTCATTCTATTATTAATTGGGACTTTCGTTTCCGGCAGGTTACTCAAAGGATATGCCGGGATGCTCCAGTCAGTAATTGCTCTGGCTATCTTTATTCCTATGATGATGGACTCCGGGGGTAATGCTGGTGCTCAGTCACTGGCTATGGTGGTGCGTGGACTGGCTACGGGAGAGGTCACACCCGATCAACTGTGGAAAATTGTTAAGAAAGAAATCCTCGCCGGGCTGATGAGTGGAATATTAATGGGGGTTATTTCGATGTTCGGTGTTTTCGTCTTACAGGGCTTTAATTTAAACCTTGCTTTTGCTGTGGGCTTTTCTCTGGCCATGGTGGTGACAGTAGCCACAGTTACTGGCGCCTTCTTGCCGCTCATATTTAAACGGCTTGGTTTTGACCCTGCAGTGGCAGCTAGTCCTTTTATTACTACTACGGTTGATGCTACCTGCCTAATTATATATTTTGAAGTCGCCAAGCGACTAATGTTTTAGCATACTGATAGGAGAAAGTTTTGCTGTATAACAAAACTGAGGCAATTGTTTTGGGCCAGAATGATTTTGGTGAAGCCGATAAGGTTGTTACTTTTTATACTAAAGAATTTGGTAAACTAAAGGCAGTGGCCAAAGGGGTTCGCAGAATAAAAAGTAGGTTCGGCTCGGCAATGGAGCCTTTCTCACACGACCATCTAATGCTGTATATGCCCCGGAAGAGAGACCTATATATTGTTACTGGCTCAAGAATAATCCGCACACATAAAGAATTGAGGGAAAATTTCGATTCGTTTATCACCGGGAGTTACATTACCGAATTGGTGAATAAATTAACAGAACCCGAGGAGCCAAATGGTCATTTATTCTCATTAATTTTGGAGGCTTTCCACCAGATACCAAAACAGGATAGAGATATTATAATAGTAATCTTCGCTATAAAATTTTTGGCGGATGCGGGTTATAAGCTCAATCTGGAAAAATGTGTCTTTTGCGAAAAGCCCATCCCTCTCTCTGAGCAAAAAAAATTGAGCATTCAATATGGTGGGATTCTCTGTGCAAAATGTCAATTTCGAGATGTTCAGGCGATGAATGTTTCCTCACTAACTCTTCGCTATCTTAAAAGAATTGGAATAGTTGATTTAACTAAAGTAGGAAGGATAAATATAGAAGCTTCAATTAAGAATGAGTTGAAAAGAATAGTCCATTTTTATTTATCCCACCATCTCCCTGGTAGGTTAAAGACAGAAGAGTTCATGGAGAAACTAATCAGTAGTTCGACAGTGTAGCAGGGGCTTGTCCCCATAAAGGTTTTGGTCGCGTAGGGGTTTATCCCTGCAAAGATTTTGGTCGCGTAGGGGCGACCTTTATGGTCGCCCAAGTAAGAATTACGCCCATAAAGGGCTACACTACTCACAAACGAGGAAAACTTATGACTTTTGATGAAATTATAATGAAATTAGAGAGTTTCTGGTCACAGCAGGGATGCTTGATACTGCAGCCCTACGATGTGGAGAAAGGAGCAGGAACATTCAATCCGGCGACTTTTCTCCGTTGTCTGGGACCCAAACCCTGGGCTTGTGCATATGTGGAACCTTCCAGGAGACCCAAAGATGCCCGTTATGGAGAAAATCCCAATAGACTGGGCAAGCACTATCAGTATCAGGTAATCATTAAACCCGCTCCCGCAGATATTCAGAAAATTTACCTGCAAAGCCTTAAAAAACTCACTATCGATTCTCGCCAGCACGACATCCGCTTTATTGAAGACGACTGGGAGTCGCCGACTCTTGGTGCCTGGGGGTTGGGTTGGGAGGTCTGGCTGGATGGTTTAGAAATCACACAGTTTACATATTTCCAGCAGATAGGGGGACTCGATTTAGACCCAATTTCAGTAGAATTAACTTATGGGCTGGAGCGGATTGCTATGCACATCCAGAAAAAGGATAGCATCTTCGATGTGGAGTGGTCAGGAGGAGTAACTTATGGTGATATCCACTTACAGGATGAGAAGGAATTCTCAAAATACGGCTTTGATGCCCTGGATATAGAAACTCAATTTAAGCTCTTTGCCATATACGAGAGTGAATGTAAAAAATTACTAGATAAGAAACTGGTAATGCCTGCTTATGATTACGTGTTGAAATGTTCCCATACTTTTAATCTTCTGGACGCCTGTGGTGCAATCAGTGTTAGTGAGCGTACTGGGTACATTGGAAGAATTAGAAATTTATCCCGGCGGGTAGCCAAATTGTATTTAGGAGAAAAAAGTGGTCGATGACCTGTTGTTAGAAATTGGAACTGAAGAACTTCCTGCTACGTATATTGAACCTGCCTTAAAGCAGATAGAGGCGCTTTCTAAGAGGTTCTTTTCAGAGGAAAGGATTCCATTTAAGGAGATAAAAACTTACGCTACGCCTCGCCGGCTGATTTTATTTATGAGAGAAGTTGCCAGGAAACAGGATGACCATGTTCGGGAAGTTCTCGGCCCGTCAAACAAGGTTGCATTTGATTCGCAGGGTAGTCCTACCAAAGCCGCAATCGGCTTTGCTAAGAGCCAGGGTGTAGAAGTGGGAGACTTAGTGACGCGAAAAATAGAAAAGGGAGAGTATGTATTCGCCTTGAAAAAGGAACCCGGTCGAACTACGTTGAAAGTCTTACCAAAAATATTAAAACAGATTATAACCGGTATTTCCTTTCCCAAATCTATGCGCTGGCCCCAGAGCGACATAAGATTTGCCCGGCCTATCAGGTGGCTACTTGTCCTTTATGGCACAAACACTGTAAATTTTTCTCTGGGAAAGCTTAAAGCAGCAAGGCTTACTCGAGGTCATAATCTTCTTTCCACTAAGACCATTATGGTAAAAAATATTGCAAAATATGAAGAACTTTTGAAAAATAACCATGTTATCATCGACCAGGAAAAGAGAAAGAAGACTATCGAGAAAGCAATTACCAATGCTATTAGAGAAACTAAAGGTAAGTTATTGGAGGATAAGGAGTTATTGGATGAGGTGAATTATTTACTGGAATATCCCACAGCAGTTTTGGGCCGTTTTGAAGAGAAATACTTGAAACTACCCCGGGAAGTTCTGATTATTTGCCTCAAGCATCATCTTAAGTACTTTTCCCTGCTCGATAGTGAAGGTAGCAAACTATTGCCCTATTTTGTGGCTTTGAAAGACGGAATTTCCGAATATATGGACAATGTGCGGGAAGGCTACCAGAGAGTACTTACTGCGAGATTAGAAGATGCTGAGTTCTTCTTTAAGCAGGACAGCAAAAGAAAGCTGGATGAAAATGTGGAGAAGCTGAAAAGAGTAGTTTTCCAGGAGGAATTGGGGACACTTTACGATAAGACGCAAAGAGTTATTAAGCTTTCTGAGATAATTGCCGGTTTAACAGATGCAGATTGTAAAAAAGCGACTCTCAGAAGAATAGCACTACTGTGTAAAGCCGACTCAGTTACCGAAATGGTTGGCGAATTTTCAGAACTACAGGGAATTATGGGTAGAGAATATGCCCGGATTTCGGGTGAAGAGAAAATAGTAGCCGATGGAATATACGAACATCACTTGCCTTTGTCAAGTAGCGGAGAGTTGCCACATTCCCTGGAAGGAGCGGTTGTCAGCATAGCCGATAAGGTAGATACCATTACCGGAGATTTTTGTGTGGGATTTATACCTTCGGGCTCACAGGACCCTTATGGCTTGCGCCGTCAAGCTCAGGGAATCACCCGCATAATTTTGCATAAAAAGCTCGCCTTGCCTCTCGATATCTTAATTGACGAGGCTTTAGGTTTACTAAAGAAATCGGCTCACTTCAACCGAAAGAGACTGGCAGAAATTTCAGAGGTTAAAAATCAGATTCTCCGATTCTTTCGTCCACGACTGGAGTCGATTCTCACAGAAGCGGGAATTAACTATGATGAAATCGACGCAGCACTGGCAGTCGATTTTTCCGATTTAGTTGATGCTGAACTTAGAGCCCGCTCTATCCATAAGTTGCGGAAGTCTCCTGATTTTGAACCAATCATTATTTCCTTTAAAAGAGCAAAGAACATTCTGAAACAAGCCGGGGAACGGAAAATCAAGGTTCAGAGTTCTCATTTTAGTGAAAAGGCGTTAAAGGAAATTGAAGAGAAAAATCTTTGCGAAGGATTTAATAGAATCAAAAAGGAAACTGAGAAACTTTTGAAAGAGAAAGAGTATCAGGGAGCTTTAGAGAAATTGGTGAGCTTGCGTAAGCCTGTGGATGACTTTTTTGATAAAGTAATGGTTATGGTTGAAGATAAGAAATTGCGAAATAATCGTCTGGCTTTATTAAACAGGATAGTCGATTTATTCTGTAAAATTGCCGACTTTTCCAAAATAGTAGTAGAGTAATCTGACACAAAGTGTCATTGCGAACGAAGTGAAGCAATCTCGTTATTATTATAAAAGGAGGTAGGTTTAGATGGCAGGAAAATATGTGTATTTCTTTGGTGAAGGCAAAGCAGACGGAAAGGCGAAAATGAAAAATCTTCTGGGAGGGAAAGGCTCTAATCTGGCGGAGATGACCAATTTGGGAATTCGAGTGCCAGCCGGCTTTACCATTTCCACAGAAGTTTGCACAATATACTATGAAAAGAACGGAAGATTCCCTGAAGGATTAGAAAAAGAAGTAGAGAATAATTTGAAGAAAGTAGAAAAAGCAATGGGAGCAAAGTTTGGAGATACAGAGAATCCTCTCCTGGTTTCAGTGCGTAGCGGTGCTCGGGTTTCTATGCCCGGAATGATGGATACAGTTCTAAATTTAGGATTAAATGATAAAACTATTAAAGGGTTGATTAAGCAGTCAGGAAACAAGCGCTTTGCATACGATTGCTATCGTCGTCTTGTGCAGATGTATGGTGATGTGGTCTTGGGGTTGAAGCCAGAGGGAAAAGAAGAAGACCCCTTCGAAGTTTTACTTGATAAGAAGAAGAAAGAAAGAGGAGTGAAACTGGACACAGAACTCAATGCACAGGACTTGGAAGATTTAGTCAAAGAGTTTAAGGTATTGATAAAGAAAAGGAAAGGGGTCGATTTTCCCGATGCTCCCCGGCAACAGCTATGGGGAGCTATTGCTGCTGTGTTTGGCTCTTGGAACACCAAGAGGGCAGTTGAGTATAGGAGAATAAACAAGATTCCCTCTCACTGGGGGACTGCAATAAACGTGCAAACCATGGTCTATGGGAATTTAGGAGAGGATTCGGGGACCGGTGTAGCATTCACTCGCGATCCTGCTACAGGTGATAAGAGGTTTTATGGAGAGTATCTTCTCAATGCTCAGGGAGAAGACGTGGTTGCTGGAATTAGAACCCCCCAGCCCATAAATAAATTGGGAAAGAAAGACAAGGATTTGATTTCTTTAGAAGAGGTAATGCCCAAAGTATACAAGGAACTAGAGGGCATCTACCAGAAAATAGAACACCACTATAAAGATATGCAAGATATTGAGTTCACTATTCAAAAGGGAAAACTATATCTACTACAGACACGGACAGGGAAGAGGACTGGTTTTGCCGCTGTAAGAATTGCGGTGGAGATGGTGGAAGAGGGACTAATAGATAAGGAGACAGCTCTTATGAGGGTGGAGCCAGGCCAACTGATCCAGCTTCTATCTCCTATTTTTGGACGCAAGGAGAAAGAAGAGGCAATTGGAGACAGTAACCTTCTTTCACGGGGTTTAAATGCAAGCCCGGGAGCAGCTTCCGGCAAGGTGGTATTTGCTGCTGATGAGGCAGTGACTATGACAAATTCTGGTGAGGAAGTCATATTGGTCCGTCTGGAGACCTCTCCAGAAGATATTCAGGGGATAAATGTGGCTCAGGGTATCCTCACTGCTCGTGGGGGGGCAACTTCTCACGCAGCTGTTGTGGCCAGAGGAATGGGTAAACCCTGTGTAGTCGGCTGCGGGGCAATAAATATCGATTACCAGAAGAAGAAATTTTCAGTGAATGGAAGAGTCGTAAAGCAGGGAGATTACATTTCCATAGATGGTACCACGGGAGAGGTTATCCAGGGCAAAATGTCCACCCATCCTTCAGAGATTGCACAGGTGCTTATTGACCAGACTATAAAAAAAGAAGATTCTCTAATTTTTCAGCATTTCTCTAAACTTATGCAGTGGGCCGACAGCATCCGCAGGCTGGGAGTGAGAACCAATGCCGATACACCTAAAGATTCTAAGGCAGCTCGCAATTTTGGTGCTGAGGGGATTGGACTCTGCCGTACGGAACATATGTTCTTTGAAGAAGATAGAATAGATGCTATGCGGGAGATGATTGTAGCAGATGACATTGAAGGAAGAAAAAAAGCACTGGCGAAACTTCTGTCCATGCAAAGGCAGGATTTTACAGAGATTTTCAAGGCAATGCACGATTTGCCTGTAATTATAAGAACGCTCGACCCTCCTTTACACGAGTTCCTGCCTCATACGGATAAAGAGATAAAGAATCTCGCTAATAAAATGAATGTTCCCTATGAAAAACTCCAAGCCAAAGTCATCAGCCTTCACGAGATGAATCCTATGTTGGGACACCGCGGATGCAGATTGGGGATTACTTATCCTGAAATTACTGAAATGCAGGCACGGGCAATATTTGAAGCAGCCTGTGAAGTGGATAAACAAGGGATAAAGGTTATTCCTGAAGTGATGATTCCTCTGATAGGAGATGTGAATGAATTTGTTAATCAGAAGAGAGTGGTGATGAAGGTAGCCGAAGAAGTAATGGACAAGTATGGAGTTAAACTTAAATTTTTGGTAGGCACGATGATTGAGATTCCCAGGGCCTGCCTCACTGCTGATGAAATTTCTAAAGAAGCAGAGTTCTTCTCCTTCGGAACAAACGATCTCACTCAGTTGTGTTTTGGATTTAGCCGAGACGATGCGGAGAAATTCCTTGCAGAATATATGGAACGGGGAATTTTGAAAGACCCTCCTTTCCACACGCTCGACCAGAAAGGCGTGGGAGAGCTGATGAAAGTGGCGATTGAGAAAGGAAGAAAGGGCCGACCAGATTTAGAAGTAGGCATTTGCGGTGAGCACGGAGGAGACCCCCAATCAGTAAAATTCTGCCATCGGGCAGGAATGGATTACGTCAGCTGTTCACCTTATAGAGTGCCCGTTGCCCGCCTTGCCGCTGCCCAGGCAGTCCTGGAAGAAAAGAAAATTTCATAGTAATTGACTCGCAGTAGTAAGTCAGTTATACCTTATAAAAAGGACTACGCATATCAATTTGTCTTACGAGGCAGTTTATAATTAACTTAACATAGATATCCACTAACATAAGAACCAACGCTGCCTTAATAAATATAGTAAATATCTAAAACAGAAATTTAATAAACAGTAGAAATGTTAGGCGTAATTGGTCACAATATATATAAGAAAAGGAATTGCAATGTCCAGCAGCAATAATAAAGAATCAAAGTCAGAAGATATTCAGAATATTGACAGTAAGATTGTAAAGTATCTTGAATTCCAAAACGAAATAAGAAAGGTAATAAGTACCAGTACAGCAAGCAAAGATGCTTTGGTAAATGATGTCGTTGAAGCTATCTCTAAATTAAGCAGATCTCCAACTTTGTTGAATTTAATGTTGAATTTAATTACGTTAGGAATAATACCCATAAGGAATTATCTCAAACGAAAAAAACTTATAAAAGTTATAAAAAGCATCTTAGAGAAAATATTTAATGTTACTCTTGGTTGGTATGTAATGGACTATGAAGATCTTAAAGAGACTTGTGATTACATTGGAGGCAAGGGTTACTTTAGTCGAGAAGACCATCGACATATTTATATAGCAGTGATTCAGAAACTAAAAGAAGGTCCTATTAGAGATAAGTGTATTGACCCCAGAATAATAGATTTCGTGAACGAAAAACTTATTTATATAAGAAGTAACTTTTTGGACTTTAAAATGAAGGAGTTATAGATGAAAAAGATGAACGCCGAAGATTATAAGAAACTCCAAGTGATCAGTTTCTTGAGTGGGAAAGGAGGCGCGGGTAAGACTTCAATAGCTATAGGTGTATCTTATCTTTTGAACGATGCTGGTTTTAAGGTGCTCCTGATCGACTTTGATTTTGCCACTAATGGCGCTTCATATTTCTACAAATATCTATATCGTGCTGAGACAAAAATTATTGGTATATATGAATTGATGAATAAATGTGGGTTTGACTTGAGTAGAATATCACTTGATGATATTGATCATACCTCTCTGAAAATTAAAGAGAGACTTTACCTTGTTCCTTCAAGGGTTAATTTCTCTAAAAAATTGCCGCTCCGTGATTCTATTATTGTGAAAGAAGAGACTTTAAAGTCATTCCTCCTCTCTTTAATTGGAGCATATGAGAAGGACTATGATTTTATTATAATTGATAACCAAGCAGGAAGTAATTTAACATCAAAAATCTCGGCCAGTGTATCGAATAAGACTATTATCGTTTCAGAACTTGATCCGATTTCTAGTGATGCAGTTGATACTTTACTTATTCAGATTGGAGATGCATTCCCAGAATATCGCCGACATCTTATAAATAAGTTAGATATTCGTGAAAGTGAAGATTACAAAAACTTGAGTACACTTTTTCAGTCCATGAATCGTTTACCTCCTTTGCCTTTTGATTTCGAGGTCAGAAGTGCTTTTGCTTCTCGACAAATTCCTATTGATGTTAAAAAACCTACTACATTTTTAATTGCTCTATTTAATACCGTTAAAGCATTTATTCCTGAATATAAAGAACAGCTCGATAAATATGGCAAAGAGATACTCAACAGATTCAGTGAATACCAAGATAGAGTAGACTCACTTTTAACCATGAAGAAAGATTTGGAAAGGGAAATCGAGATTCTCAGAAGCAGGAGAGAAAAGAGGAAATTAAGTATTATAACGTCCATAACAGTTTTAGGTATTTATTTAGGCATAGCATTGGCAGCCTTAGGCATTACTGGAAGAATGATATTTTTGCCAACATCCCAAGTTCTTTTTGTGGCAATAGGTGTTCTTTTATCCATGGGTAGTCTTTTTTATTTAATCGTAAGCCGTCTGCGATATAGAGAAAAGATAGAAGATATAGAAAGAAAAGAAAAGATCGAAGCTGACCTGTCGAATATAAGTAAAGAAATTGACAGGTATGAATCGTTAATGCTAACCAGAACAAAAGAATTCTTGTTATATTTTAAAAAATCCGGGGACGATTAGAATAATTTGCTCAGCAGCGTTTAACACTGCATACCCAGACCACTTCATTCGCTTGAATAATTTCGGCACTTCGCAAAGTCTAAAAATGTTATTTGAGATTTTGATGGCATATTGAGAAGGAAGATTGTCATAATATAATAAGACAATTATGCCTTATAAAAAGGATGCTGCATATCAGTTCGTCTTACGAGGTAGTTTATAATTGGTTCTTGGTCTAAACGCAAAAGCAGAGACCAAAAAACAGAACATATAATTTTTGGCTTGGGGGGTCAGGGAAGACGGAATAAAAACCCACCAAAGAGTAGTGTCAAAAAAGGAGGGAAGAAATGGTTAAGAGGAGGAAGGCAAAGAAAGCAAGGAAGAAAAAGAAAGCACTTAAAAGAGGACCTGGACGGACTGGAAGAAAAAAATAACATAAGAATAGAAAAAGGACTAATTGTATTTTGGTGGCTATAAGAGGGTGTCTCGGATGATGAACTTTGCTTGGTTGACTATAGAACTGGTGTTGACTTTTATAGCACCGGGATTACTTTGTATTTTATCGATAATTTGGCTGTCGAGTATAATTTTTAATTTGTATCTTTTGGAAATTTTGCTTTCTTCAGGACTTGGATTTCTAGAAGTGCTAATATTTTTTGTTTTTGCTTTGATATTTGGGTACATTATTGACATGATAGGACACTTTTCGTTTGATAAGGCCGAAGACAGATTTGCAAAAAGATTATTCAGCGATAAGCATCTTGATGAACATCTTGGTATTACCGAGAGAGAAAAACTATATGACAAAATTATAGGTCTTTTTGACAAAAGTGCTTCTGAACGGATTTATGCTAGACGGAGTCAGACATATTTATATTATGAATCTGCTCGAAATATCTCTATCGTATGGTGGCTCTTTGTTCCGAGTTTCTCTTTATATATAGTTGTAAAGCAGGGAAATTATTTTGGGTTTTTCTTTCTGTTCGCATTATTGCTCCAAATAGTGATGTTTTGGTACAGGTGGCAGATGCTAGAGTATTTTTATGGCTACTATATAAGGTTCGTTTTAGCCTCAGAAAAAAAGAATAGAAAAGAGTAAAATTTCTGCTTTTTGCCACTAGCAAGGCTATTATTTTGATTATTTATTATTGAGAGAATTACTGAAAGTAATAAGACAGTTATACCTTATAAAAAGGACCACGCTTATCAGTTTGTGTTACAAGGGAGCTTCGCAGCTGAATAGGACGGAGCATCGGTTTTGTAAACCTCAGGTCGTAGGTTCGAATCCTATCGCCAGCTTTTCCAGTTTATTTATAAAGGGTTTTAGAAGGTTTTTAGAAAGTGGCTGTTAAAAAAAAGCAAGAGGGAAATAAGAGGGGAAAATAGATAAGGAAGAGAAAGTTTTCTCATTAGTTAAGACACATAGTAAGAAGTTAAGTATTGCATTGATGTTTCTTCAATGTGTTGAAGAAACAATAAAAGATTATCTTGTAGAAGTGTATGAAATTATAAAAAAGAAATTAGGCAATCAAATACCCTTTAAATTTTCACGCAAGAGTGTAGAGAACGATTCTTTAGGAAGATTGTTAACAAAATTTAGCAAAGTCAACTCTAATAAAGACGTAATAGATAGAATCGGTCGTTTAATTAAAAACCGAAATTACTGTGCACATCGAGCTTATGTTATGATATTTAGACAAAAATTCGATAACAAATATTTATCTGACGAAATTGAGAAACTCGAAAAGATTGCTAATAATTCAAGGGAATGCTTTATTCGTTTACAGATGGAATTGAAAAAGGTTAGCGAAATTAAAAACAAATTACGAGGAAATACAATAGATAAATAAAAGAAAGAGGCAGGTGAAAAATGATGGAAGAAAAATCGAAGAAGTAGGAACAAAAGGAACGAGAAGGAGGTGACGAATTATGACAACTTATCGTAGAAAAAAAGATAGCGATACATGGCATTGGTGTACAAATTGTAGTAATTGGCCTACCTCAGAGTATGAAGAAGTAACTCTTCCTGATAATGAAAGGCCCAGTTTTGGTGAACTTGATAATGAGTGTAAAGCAAGAGAAGAAGCAGGCACTTGTGAAAAACAGTAGAGCAAATTCCTCTCAGAAATCCACTTTTTAGTTCCTAACACTAAATTTTGGAGAAAGAGTGACCCGTTTCGGCCGCACTAAATCACCCCCAACACCCTCGACTTGGACCTTTATTTAGATAGGGGATTCTCCGTGTTACACGAGGTCGCCCCGCTTTTTATTTGCCTAATCCTTTCAGGTTAAAGATTTAGATATGGCAGAGATTTATAGTGAGATAAATTATGGGAACGCGTACTGACTTTGGATTTAACTGGTCTGAAGTTGTAGCCAATTGGTACCTCGGCAAATCACCCCCGATACCAGAGCATATAGGCTGGGAGGCGTTAGATACTTTGGAGCGCTTATGGCCAGAGTATATAGATAAAGTCCTATCTAAGGGCCACAAGGGGCTCGCCGTAATGATTCCAGTGGTCAATCGCGGAATTATACTTGCGGCTTGTGAAAGATTGGTTGGCTTTGATGAGGTATTAGAAAGGATGAAGCAAGGAGAACAATCTGCTTTTTCTGAGGCTTTTTTTGCAGAGGAGCTTATGAAAATCGGACACATTCCAGTACTTGGACCTAGGTTATGTGGAAAGAGGCTTGATGGTCTCGTTTATGTTCAAGATAAACAAGTTTACATCGAAATTATGACCCCTGAATTGTCCGATGTAATGAAACAGGCTTATTCTGGAATGAATGACCTCGCAGACAGATTGACAACACAAAATCCTGGAGCAAATATTGATGTTTACCTACTCGCCGAACCTACTTCACACGTTTTAGATACTATCTTAAATTTCGTTAAGAAAATTATCGATTCCCAGTATAATGCGACACTTGAGATACCAGATGTTGCATTTCTTCGGTATGTTCCATATCGGTTACAGGAATCGCCAATCAAGAAAGAGTCTAGCGACTTGCACATTCCGATGCAGTTATTATCACCATTCGAGCCCGTTTCCAACACTCTAGGTCTACCAATACTGATTGTGGTATGTGTGACGAGAAAAGAAGGCGTTATATCGCGTGTAAGTATTCAGTTTCCTTTAACCGACGAACGTGCAGAAAGGCTGATGATTGGTGAAGCCCATCACTTTTCACATCAAGAAATGAATCTCTTGGTGATGGATGTTTCTGGTATTCCAGGTGGAATTCGTAGTTGGTCAGCTCTAATCCAACGTCGCTTTCAGCCTAAAAGAAATAGACGTTTTGGAGCCGTTGTTCTCTTTGCTTCGCACATGCAAATCAAAAATGCTACGGTCAAGACACAATGGTCTGTGTTGCAGAATCCTTATGCATATAGGCCATTACCCGAAAGCTTACTTAACGCCATTATGAGACTTAATGATTTATCAGTTTAATTTATGGTAATAAAGATAGTGGAAATAGTGCATAACTTTGAGGTCGCCCCGCTTTTTGTTTAGTTTTAAAAAGGAAAGCTTTGCTAAACCGAAAATCTTCCGACGACAAATCAAACCATAGACGATAAACATATCCATCATTCTCCACTGAAAGTCACCATTTTGTGCCTATCTTGGACACTTTTTGGACACCAATATAGAAAATCATTTATAAAACAGGAACGATGCAAATAGAAGAATTTGAAAAAATGGTTCAGGAAGCCCTTGAGGGTATTCCTGACAAATACAGAAAAATTCTGAGAGAAGAAAAAATAGAAATCCTTCCGCGAGAAAATACTCCCCCAGGAATGAAGGAAAAATTCCCGAATAAAACCGTTTTTGGTATTTTTGTTGGCATGTCCTTGAAACACAAAACGGTCTTTTCCATTCAAACTGAGCCGACAAGAATAGAACTCTATAAAGAAAGTTTTGAGAAAGTATTTGGTACAAAGGTGAGCGAAGCAATAAAAGAGCAGATTAATCGCACGGTAATTCACGAAATAGCCCATTATTTAGGTTTCACTGAGGAAGAGATTCATAAAAGGGGTTACTAATGTCTGACCCGATAACCATTAGAAAAGGGGTCAGAGTAATTTTTAACCATGATAATTGATTTAGGGCTTGATTTTTGAAGTTTTGAAATGGAGATCCATCCGTCTCAGGAGGATAAATAGTCGTTGTCCCTATTTTAAACAAGGAGTATATCCCATGTCAGCAGAAGAAAACAAGATCCTAAAGGTTGAAACCAAGCTACAGAAACTTGGCCTCATCCTCTCAGAACCATTA
>DAOVHK010000135.1 GCA_030671905.1 Clostridia bacterium
ATCCTCTTATCCATAAATTTGATATCAATCCTCTCCACTTTTTCTATTTCTCCTCCACCAAAACCTATCTCTCTCCCCTTACCATCTAACAGTCTCGCTCCCAATGCCTGTGCCATTCCACATCCCCCGTCCACTGTTGCTGAACCACCAATTCCAATAATAATTTTTCCACATCCACGATTTAAAGCATTTGCAATTATCTCTCCTGTCCCATAAGTCGTGGTCACCAGAGGATTTCTTTTCTTCAGTGGAACTAAAGCCAATCCCGAAGCAGCCGCCATCTCAATTATTGCTGTTTTTCCATCGCCGAGGATTCCGTATCCCGCCCAAATTTTTCTGCCCAGCGGGCCCCTTACTCTACACTTCAAAGAACGACCGCCTGTTGCCAGAACCAGTGCTTTAACAGTCCCTTCCCCACCGTCAGCCAGGGGAATCTTTTCTATTTTGAATTTAGAATTAGCTTTTTTCAGACCCCGCTCAATGCAATCACATACTTCTATCGCTGAAAGACTCTCTTTAAAAGAATCGGGACAGATAAGAATTTTCATCTTTCCCCAATCAGTCTCTTTCCTGCTTCCTTCAGTTTCTCCAGTTTTTCAGCTTCATCAGCCTCAACATATAACCTCACCACAGGTTCTGTGCCGGATAATCTAATTCCCAGCCAGCTTCTATCACTCAATATGAACTTTAACCCATCGATATTAACTGTCTTATCTACTTTTAGGCCGGCAATCTCTTGAGGTAAATCCTTTTTAAGTTTCGCTTTGAGGTTTTCTATCTCATTTTCCTTTAGATGGAAATTTATTCTCTCGCCCAAAAAAAGTCCCACTTTTCTATATAAACCGTCGAGAATTTCTCCAATAGATTTTCCTTCAAAAGCGACCATCTCAGCAATTAACAGGCAGGCCAGAATGCCGTCCTTCTCCGGTATATGTCCTTGAATTGTCAATCCTCCGCTCTCCTCTCCTCCGATAACCATACCATTCTGACGCATCACCTGGGCAATATATTTAAAACCGACCGGCGTTTCTTTCACCTGGATATCGTGAATCCTGGCAATAGCATCAACAAACGAGGTAGTCATAACCGAACGGGCAACTACACCTTTCCAGTTTCTCGTCTTCACCAGGTGATTCAAAAGAAGAGCAAGAACCTGATTTGGCGAAATGAAGGTGCCATCCCTATCTATAATGCCAAACCTGTCAGAGTCACCATCCGTAGCCAGCCCTAAAGCGCACTTTTCTTCTTTGACCATTTTGACCAACTCTCCCAGATAGAGAGAAGAAGGTTCCGGCGGAGAGCCACCAAAGAGGACATCCCTCCAGTTATGAAGAACTTTAACTTCACAACCTGCTTGTTTAAGAATAGCATCCAGATAGTCTCGCCCCGTTCCATAAAGAAGGTCAACAGCAACTTTTAGTTTCGCTTTCTTTATTGCTTCCAAATTTACAAGTTCATTAATTCTGTTTATATATTTTGGCCGCGGGTTTACATATTCAATCAGTCCCTTTTCTTTTCCCTTTTCCCAGGAGATATCTCTTACAGAAGATTCTCCTTCCATAAGCAAAGCACAATTCTTCTCAATAGCATTGGTTGTCTCCGGGAGTGCTGGGCCACCCCATGAAGGAGAGAACTTTATCCCATTGTACTCCGGAGGATTATGAGAAGCTGTAAAATTAATCCCTCCCAGCGTTCCCTTTTTTAAAATCTCATAAGCAAAAGCTGGAGTAGGAACATCCCTTGTTGTAATAAGTGCCTTTATACCATTAGCTGCCAGAACCGTGGAGGATACTTTAGCAAAATTTTCCGACATAAACCGTGTGTCGTAACCAACAACAACCTCTCGCTTATCGCTTGTTGCTTGTTCCTTGATATAGTTGGCTATAGCCTGAGTTACTAATCTGACATTGCCAATGGTGAACTCGTCGGAAATAACCGCCCGCCAACCAGCTGTGCCAAATTTTATCTGTACCATTTTTCTCCGTCACTAAAATTTGTGCAACTGATTATACCACATCCCCTCTAAAAATTCAACTGTGTCGTCTCACATTACTCTCTTTAAGAGAAATCCAGCCACCTTGCTATTCTCCGACGCTGAGAGTCCTTTGGAAATGTTGGAAAGCCTTCCCCCGGGCATATCCGAAGGCAAAAAATGAAGCAATATGTGTAAAGGGTAACCAGATTAACTCAGGCTCGCCCACACTAGACCAGAACTCTAAGGTACAATCCCGAGGAACAACAACATCGTTAACTGTATTAATCATCAAAACAGTTTCTGGAGAGAGCCTGCCGGCATACAACAGTGGATCAATGTCCCGTAACTTCTGAGAAACCAGCTGAGAAAACTCTTCTTCTGTGAGTCCTTCTTTTTTCATAACTCTTTTTCTAAAAGTGCGAATTGTCTTTTCTCTCGATTGGGAAAAGAGTTTAGTCAAATTACCCCCACCCAAGATAAACACAGAGCTCTTTATCCTCGGGTCAGTCTCAGCCACAAGAGGGCTTAAGAAGGCGCCCAGACTCGCTCCGGTCACCCCAATCCTTTCTGAATCTATCTCTTTCTGGCTGACTAGCCAATCAATACTCCTTTTAGCATCAACAATAGTTTTTATGAATCTTCTCCTGACAATTTCCAGGTCTGCCTCACTATCCAAAAGTCTCACTACCCTTTCCAGCCTCAAACAGTTCATTCCCCGACGGACGAGAAATTTTGCCATTTTCTTGGAAAAGAAATAGTTGCCTCCAGCTATAGGCAGAATAACAATTGCCGGCAACCTCTCTTCCTTTTCCGCTTGATAATAGTAGCATCTTACCGTATTATTCTCTCCAGGAGCGGGTAGTGCTGAGGGAAAAGTGACTTTCTTAATCACATAGCCTTTCTTTCTTCTAACCAGCTCAACTTCTACAGGAAAGTCCTCCTTCGCATAATTGAAAGGAGAAACATCTTTAATCTCTTCCATCATCTTCAATTCTCCTTTTATCCCCCTGTAGGGGATATGGGCGCAAGAAGTAGTCAAAAGAATAACAGAAAATATTAAAATACTATAATTAACAATAAATTTCAATTCACTTTTTCCTAAAATAGATTCTCACTTTCCATTTAAAAAAGCACACCTCTTCGGTGTGCTACAAAAATTGGCAGGCCTGGAGGGACTCGAACCCACAACCAACGGTTTTGGAGACCGCTACTCTAGCCAATTGAGCTACAGGCCTACTCTATTCATAACGTTAAATCTTCTGTTCTCGTCCCTCTGGAGAGACTCGGTCTTCGGCCTCTCCCTTTCCTCCCTCGGCCTCAGACCCGGGGCTCTCGCTGTCGCTCATCCTTCGCTTTTCCTCGGCTAACCTCGGCGCTCGTGCCCGTCGCTCCGCGACCCACAACCAACGGTTTTGGAGACCGCTACTCTAGCCAATTGAGCTACAGGCCTACTCTATCTTACGCTTTTGTTATCTATTTTACTTCCTTATGAATAGTGTGTTGGCGACAGAACCTACAGTACTTCTTCAGTTCCAGCTTCTTGGGATTCTGCTTCTTTCTCTTTTTATTCCTTCTGTATGTATAATTTCGCCTTTTACATTTGCTACAGGCAAGACTAATAGTCACTATCTCAGCTTTAGCCATTTTCTTCCTACCTCAGTGCGAGGGGATTTGGTATAGCGAGCATTAGAATTTTTTGCTCAAAGCAAAAAATGACTCTGCCCCCTTTTCTTATTTCATTACTTCTGAAATTACTCCTGCGCCAACAGTGTGTCCGCCTTCCCTGATGGCAAACCTCAACTCCTTCTCCATAGCTATGGGAGTTATCAACTCTGCATCAATGCTCACATTGTCTCCCGGCATCACCATCTCTACTTTCTCGGGAAGTTTCATCACTCCCGTTACATCTGTTGTCCGAAAATAAAACTGCGGACGATACCCCGGGAAAAATGGCGTATGTCTCCCTCCCTCTTC
>DAOVHK010000086.1 GCA_030671905.1 Clostridia bacterium
CCCTGCCTCTGGCCACTTCTCCCAGCAAACTTAGAGTGATTACCGCATTCCTGGGAGAAGAAACTACATCACCGCCGACTATCTTAACTCCAAATTTCCTTTCACACTTTAGCATCCCTTCGTATAAACCATCCACATCTCTGGTCAAACTGTCTTTAGAGAGCGCTAAAGAAACGAGAGCATACTTTGGCTTTCCACCCATAGCAATGATGTCGCTAATCGAGGAGACCATTGATTTATAACCTATCTTTTCAAAATCCGCATCCTCAGTATTAAAATGGACACTCTCCACCATTGTGTCAGTGGTAGCCACTAAAAGCTTCTCACCATAAGGCTCAATCACTGCTGCATCGTCACCAATGCCAGCAATAATTCTCTTAATCTGAGAAGTGGGGTAATGTTTCTCCACTCTCTTTTTTATCCGCTCTATTAATTCAAACTCACCAATTCTGGATATCTTCATCTGAGCCTGTAAACAAAAAAGGGGCTCCTTAAGAAGAGCCCCTCCTGTTGTATGTTTGAATTATTCCTTCTTCTCTTCAGAAGCCGGTGCTTTTGCCTCTTCCTTCTTAGCAACAATTTTATCCTTTACGCTGCTAACACCAGCAATTATAGCCACCAATCCTCCCCCTACTAACATAGCCGGAAGAACTCCTTTCAAAACTACCCACAATTCAAACCAAAGCTGTCCCCCGACAAACCAGATTGCGCCAATCGCTGCAATCACTAATCCGCCAATAATACTACCCATTCCGTTCACCTCCTCCTAAAATTGTTTGCCTTTTCTGGCAACTTTTAATTTTCCAATACTTCTCTCACTGCTCCTGGTATTTTCTCCACTATATCTGAGGCGATAAGGCTCATTTCTCCCTTTTCCCGTCTGGCCAAATCTCCTGCCAGACTATGGAGATAGACTCCACAGATGGCAGCAGAAAGCAAACTATTTTTCTTTCCCGTCTCCAATAACCGAAGTTGACCTACTAACCCACCAATCATCCCCGATAAAACATCACCGCTACCTCCGCTAGCCATTCCCGGATTGCCCAGGGGATTAATAAACACATCTTCTCCTTTTGTAACTACCGTCTGATACCCCTTCAAAACACATACCAAATTATTCTCTTCGGAGAATTGGAAAGCATGTCTTATTCTCTCTCTCTGTATCTCCTCTGCTTTCTTTCCCAACAATCTCCCCAGTTCTCCAGGGTGGGGAGTGATAATAATTTTAGCTTTTGCCTTAGCCAGAGTTGCTTCGCTAGCTAACAAATTTATTCCGTCAGCATCCAGGATACAAGGCAAATCTACTTTCTTAAGAATCTTTTTCACCAGCTTTCCAGTACTCCTATTAGTCGACAGCCCTGGTCCAATAACAATAACGTCTACCTTTCTCCTTTCTATAAAATCTAAAATTTCTCCTATTCCCTTTGCTCTCAAACTCTTCTCCTCTGTTTCTGGTAGAGGAAGTGTCATAGCTTCAGTAATTTTAACTTCCATAATAGTATTCAGGCTTTCAGGAATTCCTAAAGTTACCAACCCAGCTCCCACCTTCAATGCCCCCTGGCAAGCTAAAGTTGCCGCTCCCGTCATACCGAAAGAGCCAGCCAGAATTAGAACGTGCCCGAAGCTTTTCTTATGGGCATTCTTTCTCCTCTTTGGTAATATCTCCCTGATTTCAGAAGAGGTAAGCATGTTCCATCGGGAAGGTGAATCTTCATTCTTTATTCCAATATCCACAGCCCTGATATTTCCCACAAACCTGTAACCTGGATAGAGAAAGAGTCCCTTCTTGGGATAAGCAAAAGTCACAGTCAAATCAGAATCTACACAGGGATCCCCAACTTCTCCTGTATTACCGTTTACTCCTGAAGGAATGTCACAGGCAACCACGTACTTCTTTGAATTATTAATGGCTTCAATTGTATCTTTTGCCATATCCCCTATAACGCCTGAAAATCCTGTGCCAAAAATAGCATCAACTATTATATCGCTCCGGAAAATCTCTTCTTTTATCTTTTCAGTAGAAAGGTCCTTAAGAGGGATGATGTCTATATCAGCTCCCCTTGCCCGGGTCAGATTAGTCTTTGTATCCTCTCTCATTTCCTCTTCTTCTGCAACAAGAATCACTCTAACCTGAGCACCCAACCCTTTCAATTTCCTTGCCACTACCAGCCCATCTCCTCCGTTATTCCCCTTTCCCACAAAAACAACAATCTTTTTCTTAACTATATCGGTAATTTCTTTCTGAAGAACTCTAACCAGCCCAGTCCCCGCCCGCTCCATCAATTCAATTCCCGCAGTACCTTCGGAAATCGCCTTATTATCCAGCACTCTCATCTGTTCAGAAGAAACTATCTTCATATCGGTCCACTATTCCTCATCTCTTTCCCTCTCCTCTGGGGAGAGGATAGAGGTGAGGGGGTTATTCAACCACTATCGCCTGGGCAACCGCATAGTCACGAGAGTGGGTTAGACTAACCAGAATTTTTAAAGGGTCAAGCCTCCTACCTTTCAGATAGACCTGCGGCTGACCATTCGGCCTGTTTCTAATCTCTATATTCTTTAAACCCACACCGCCTTTCCCCAGCGCCTTCCAAACAGCCTCCTTGGCAGCAAAGCGAACTGCATAGTGGTGATACTTTTTCCTCTTCTTCTCACAATACCTGATTTCGTTCTTGGTAAATAAGCGGTTCTTCAACCGCTCATCTTTTTCCATTAACTTCTTAATTCTACTGATTTCAACTATATCTATGCCCGTGCCAAAAATTGGCATTCCTTTTCTCCTTCTAAACAGAGTAATTCCCTCTTACGCTTTTCGGTTTATAATACAAAAAAGTATCAGGAAAATCAAGACCTTTTTCGACGCCTAAAAAATACCCTGAGACCTCTGACTACATCACGCTCCGATGTATCGGAGCTACTCCAGATTACTCAACAGTAACGCTCTTGGCAAGATTACGCGGTTGGTCCACATCGCAACCCCTGAGGGCAGCAATATGATAAGCTAACAGCTGCAGCGAAACCACATTGACAATAGGAGACAGTATCTCCATCGTCTCCGACAAATAAAATACATACTCGGCTTTCTTCTTAATCTCCTTATTGTTCTTGGTAGCTAAGGCAATTACAATCCCATCACGGGCTTTCACTTCTTCTATATTCGCCATCACTTTTTCGTAGACTTTGCTATCGGTGGCAATAGCTAAAACAGGCATATTCTTGTCAATTAGAGCAATCGGTCCGTGCTTCATCTCGCCAGCAGGATAGCCCTCTGCATGAATATACGATATCTCTTTCAATTTCAGTGCGCCCTCCAGAGCGATGGGATAGTTTATGTGGCGTCCTAAAAATAGAAAATCTATCTTCTTGAAATAACTCTGCGCACAGGCTATAATCTCCTCTTGATTTTCTAAGACCTCTTCCACCTGGTGAGGAATGCGCAGAAGATGCATCAATATATTCCTGGCTTTTTCTTTTCCCAAAGTTCCCCTTACTCTCCCGAAATAGATTGCCAAAAGGCATAAAGCCGTAAGTTGGGCAGTGAATGCTTTGCTGGAAGCCACCCCAATTTCCGGCCCAGCCCTGGTATAGATTACGCCATCTGCTTCCCGGGTGGCTGTAGAACCAAGCACATTGCAGATAGCTAAAGTCTTTCCTCCCTTCTCTTTTGCTTCTTTCAATCCCGCCAGCGTGTCCGCAGTCTCTCCTGATTGGGAAATCAAAAGAACGAGAGTATTGCCATTTATAATAGGGTTTCTATAGCGAAATTCAGAACCGATGTCCACCTCACAGGGAAGCCTCACCAGTTCCTCGAAAAGGAATTCCCCGTAGAGTGCAGAATGGTATGAAGTGCCACAGGCAACGATATACACCTTCTCAATCTTTCTAATCTCCTCTTTGGAAAGTCCTATTTCTTCCAGATAGACCTCACCTTTATCTGGCGCCATCCTTCCCCGAAAAGTGTCCCGGATAGCCCTGGGCTGTTCGTGAATCTCCTTAAGCATAAAATGCTTATAGCCACCCTTTTCCGCCATCACCGGGTCCCAGCTTATTTGAAATACCTTCTTTTTTATTTTCCTACCCGACTTATCGTAGACCTCCACCCCACTGGTACTCACCTCGGCTGTCTCACCGTCATCAAGATAGATTACTTTTCTCGTATATCCCAAGATTGCTGGAACATCAGAAGCAATAAAATATTCTTTTCTCCCCAGCCCAATAACCAGGGGACTCTCCTTGCGGGCGCAGACAATCTTCTCCGGGTCATCAACAGAGATAACTCCTACGGCATAAGAACCCTCCACTTCTTTAAGCGCCCTCTGAAGTGCGAAAAGAATGGACTTCTTCCCTCTCGATTTGGCAAGATACTTTTCTACAAGATGAGCCAAAACCTCAGTATCCGTTTCCGATTTAAATTTATGCCCCTCCTTTATCAACCCCTTCTTCAATGTAAGATAATTCTCAATAATTCCATTGTGCACTACCACCAGTCTGTCCTGACAATCAGTATGAGGATGTGCATTCTCTTCAGAAGGTCTGCCGTGAGTTGCCCATCTCGTGTGCCCCAGGGCTATACTCCCCTTACAGGGTTTCTCCTTCAACGCATTTTCCAGATTGCAAATCTTCCCCATACATCTTCTCAGTTCCAGCCTGCCATTCTCAATTACACCAATACCTGCTGAGTCGTAGCCCCGATATTCTAATCTCTTTAATCCATCAATTAAAATCGGAACAACATCCTTATTCCCCACATAGCCCACAATTCCACACATAAAACACCTCTATCTCTTGATTAATCTTTTCATCTCCCTCACAGCCTGAGCCAGACCAACGAATACAGAACGGGAAATAATAGAATGTCCAATATTCAAATCTTCTATTCCGGGAATTCTTACCACCGGTCTCACATTCTGGTAATTAAGTCCATGACCAGCATTAAGGCGTAACCCCATTTTCACTGCCAACTTACCCGCCTGTTTCAATTTCTTTAGTTCTTTCAGTTGTTTCGTTTTCCCTTTTGCCTCTGCGTAAGTTCCCGTATGGAGTTCCACGCAATCGGCGCCAACCTCCTTAGCCGCTCTAACCTGTTTAGGTTCAGGGTCAATAAAAAGACTCACCAAAATTCCCTTCTTGTTAAGCCTGTTAACCACCCCTGCCAATCTTCTCCTCTGCCCCCAAACATCCAGCCCACCCTCAGTAGTTAACTCTCTCCTCTTCTCAGGAACTATACACACCTCATCTGGAACAACTCTTAAAGCAATCTCCACAATCTGCCGGGTTGCAGCCATTTCCAGATTCAATTTTGTGTTAACTATTTTCCTCAAAGAATAGACATCTCTATCCTGAATATGCCTGCGGTCCTCTCTCAAGTGCACAGTGATTCCATCCGCGCCCGCCTTCTCGCAAATCTTTGCAGCTTCTATAAGGTCAGGATAAGGAGTAAATCTCGCCTGCCGTAAAGTCGCCACATGGTCAATATTTACTCCCAAATTCGCCATTTGTATCCTCTACAAAATTATTTCCTTCTCTCCCCTCGGGGGAGAGGGTAGGGGTGAGGGGGAATACCCCACAATCTTATTCCTCCCCTTCTGTTATCTTCTTTACATCCTCCTCAGTCAAAATGTTATGCTCTTTAAGAGCAATCATGAACGCATCTACTGGTTCAGGATCGAATTGTGTCCCTTTACATTTCAACAATTCTTTTGCTGCTTCTATGGGAGTCCCTGCTTTTCTGTAGGGACGGTCAGAAGTCATAGCATCATAAGCATCAGCCACAGCCATGATTCTTGCCCCACTAGGAATCTGTTTCCCTTTTAACCCGTCCGGGTAGCCTTTCCCATCCCACCTTTCGTGGTGGTAACGGGCCACCAGAGCATAATCCTTGAACTCCTCGACACCTTCCAGGATATGAGCTCCCTTCACGGGATGCTCTTTAACCTTCGCCCACTCCTCCTTAGTAAGCTTGCCAGGTTTGTTCAATATTCCATCAACAATTCCGATTTTACCAACATCGTGCAAAAGACCACCATTTCGGAGAATTTTCCCAGCATCTAATGTCACATTCTCCCAGCCCTGCTTCCCTCTCAGTTTCTCGCCTATCCAGGTAGCATATCGGGTAACCGATTCAGA
>DAOVHK010000076.1 GCA_030671905.1 Clostridia bacterium
GATTATTCTGGTCGTTCTGTTATCGTCGTTGGTCCCCATCTGAAGATACACCAGTGTGGCCTGCCCAAAGAGATGGCCCTGGAATTATTCAAGCCGTTTATTTTAAATGAGTTAATCTCTCAGGGACACGTGACCACTTTGAAGAGTGCTAAGAAGGAACTGGAAAAGCGGACTCCAGTTGTTTTCGATATTCTGGAAAAGGTGATCCGTGACCATCCTGTTCTACTTAATAGAGCTCCCACCCTCCATCGGTTAGGAATTCAGGCCTTTCAACCAGTTTTGGTCGAAGGCAAAGCAATCCAATTACATCCTTTGGTTTGCGCAGCATTCAATGCAGATTTTGACGGTGACCAAATGGCAGTGCACGTGCCCTTATCTGCTGAAGCTTGCATGGAAGCAAAGGTGCTTATGTCGGCAGCAAATAATATCCTTTCTCCAGCCAATGGACAATCGATTGTAACGCCAACACAGGACATAGTTTTAGGGTGCTGTTATTTGACTAAAGAGAAAAAAGGAGTAAAAGGAGAGGGATTCATCTTTGCCAGTGTAGATGAAGTTGCCGTAGCCCATGAGGAGGGTGAAGTCGACCTTCACGCCCGGATAAAAGTGAGAGGAATTAATAAAATTAGAGAACGGGACGATTGGGAAAAAGAAGACTTCATTAACCCTGATAGGTGGAGAGACTATACAACTGTGGGCAGAATTCTATTCAACCAGGTTCTCCCCGAGAAACTTCGCTTTGTCAATACAGTAATCGATAAGAAAATCTTGGCAGATTTAATTCAGAGGTGTTTTCACCAACTGGGCAATTACAGGACATTGGCTTTGCTCGATGAAGTAAAAGCATTGGGTTTTAGATATGTTACCAAATCTGGAATTACCATCTCTATCGATGACATGAAAACTCCTCGGATAAAGGAACAGTTATTGGAATCAGCCAGATCTCAGGTAAAGAAGATTGAATCAAATTATAGGCAGGGTTTAATTACTGAGGCGGAGAGGTATAATAATATTATCGATATCTGGACCAGCGTGACCAATAAAATAGCGGATACTATGTTTATGGAGTTAAAAAACCAGGGGCTGGAGGTGGCTAAGGAAGGGATTCCTAAGTTTAATTCCATATACCTTATGGCTGAATCTGGAGCAAGGGGCTCTGTTCAGCAGATTAGACAACTTGCCGGTATGCGCGGGTTAATGGCCAGGCCGGAAAAGAGAATTACTGGTAAAGTGGGAGAAATTATAGAATCTCCCATTGAATCTAACTTTAGGGAAGGACTGACGGTTCTGGAATACTTCATATCCACACACGGGGGACGCAAGGGCTTAGCCGATACAGCCTTGAAAACCGCGGATGCTGGATACCTTACCAGGAGACTCGTCGATGTTGCCCATAATGTTGTAATTAATGAGGAAGATTGTGGCACAATGAATGGTGTGCGCGTGAGTGAATTAAAAGAAGGTGATGAAAGTATTGAATCTTTAAGTGAGCGGATTGCAGGGCGTATAAGCATTGATAGGGTCGCTCATCCTTTAACTGATGAGGTCATTGTAGAAACAGGAGAAATAATCACTCCCGAGATAGCGAAGAAGATCCAGGAATCTGATATTGAACGGATTAGAATCCGTTCAGTTTTAACCTGTGAGTCTACGAGAGGCATTTGCTCCAAGTGCTATGGTATAGATTTGACTACAGGAAAGCTGGCTGAAATTGGCTTAGCTGTGGGGGTCGTGGCAGCACAATCTATTGGCGAACCCGGGACGCAGCTTACTCTTAGAACCTTTCATATCGGAGGGACTGCTACAGGACCGGTGAAGAAGTCCTCGATCGTGGCTAAAGATGATGGAGCAATTAAATATCATAATATCCGTACAATAAAGAATAAACAGGAACAACTGATTGTGGTTAGTCGTAATGGTGAGATAAGTGTTAAATCTTCAAAGAAGCAAAGTAAAGAACAATATCAATTGGTTCCTTACGGTGCGCGGTTGAAAGTTAAAGAGAATAAGAAAGTTAAAAAAGGGGAACTCCTGGTGGAATGGGATCCTTATTCCATGCCGATTATTTCTGAAGTTCCCGGCAAGGTTAAATTGGAAGATATTATTGATGGCGTAAGCCTGCATGAGGAGATAAATCGAAATACAGGTTTAAAAGAAAGGATAATTATTCCCTACCGTTCGGAGAAACTCAGACCCCGCATAGAAGTAGTTGATAAGAGTCGAAAAAAATTGGGGTCTTACCTTTTACCTGTGGATACGCACATTGTGGTGGAAAACGGAGTGGAAGTTTCTCAAGGAGATGTTTTATGCAAGATTCCCCAGGTCGATTATAAGCCGCGTGATATTACTGGTGGATTGCCAAGAATCTCCGATCTATTCGAAGCCAGAAACCCCAAGAACAGTGCAGTTATTTCTGAAATTAGTGGCGTAGTAGAGCTAGGGACTACTAAAAAGGGAGCATTTAAAGTAACGGTTATCCCTGATATAGGAGAACCCAAGGAGTATCCCATACCACCAGACTGCCATCTGGTTGTTTACGAAGGAGACAGAGTAGCGGAGGCGGCTCCTTTAACCGACGGCCCCGTCAACCCCCGTGACATTCTCAGGGTAAAAGGAGATAAAGAGGTACAAGAATATTTAGTTAATGAGATACAAGAAGTGTATCGGTTGCAGGGAGTGAGAATTAACGATAAACACATTGAAGCTATTGTACGGCAAATGCTGTCCAACGTTCGCATCGAAGATAGTGGGGATAGCAGCTTTCTTGTGGGAGAGACGGTTAAGAAAACGAGAGTTATAGAAGAAAATAAGAAGATTAAGTCTAAGCGTAAAAAGCCCATTCAGTACCGCCCAGTTCTTTTAGGTATAACTAAGGCTGCTCTCTCCAGTGAGAGCTTTATCTCTGCTGCCAGTTTTCAGGAGACCACGCGGGTTTTGACAAATGCTGCTCTCTCTGGCGAGAGTGATAATTTGCAAGGATTGAAAGAAAATGTCATAATAGGAAGATTAATTCCTGCAGGGACAGGAATGGCTCACTATCAGAAAGAGTTGGAAACCTAATGCTGAAAGCTTGAGATGGATTCCTTCCGGAAGGAAGGCTTTATGAGATTGAAATCCCCCGGTAGAATCGGGGGGGAGGGTCAGAAAAAACGATCTTTGAGATGAAAAGGGGGGCGAAACGCGGGATTAAAATGCCTACAATTAATCAACTAATAAAAAAAGGTAGAAAAAAGATTAAACAGAAAGCAAAGACACCCGCCTTAAACGGGTGTTCTCAAAAGAGAGGGGTTTGTGTTCGTGTTTATACTACGACACCCAAGAAGCCCAATTCAGCACTTAGAAAAGTGGCACGGGTGAAATTGAGTAACGGTATGGAAGTGACTGCTTATATACCCGGAATAGGGCACAATTTGCAAGAGCATTCCATAGTTTTAATTCGAGGCGGAAGAGTGAAGGATCTGCCAGGGGTCCGTTACCATATAGTGCGAGGCATCTTAGATACTGCCGGGGTAACCGATAGGAAAAAGGGGCGCTCGAAGTACGGTACAAAGAGAGTAAAGACTGTAGCTCCGCCAGCAGCTTAAAAAGGAAACTATGTGTTTGTAGCACATAGTCGCCCGATTATAGCCTAAATTTCCGCTTTAGTGGAAGTAGGAGGTTGAGACCTTGTCAAGAAAAGGAACAGCAAAAAGAAAAAAAATAGAGACAGATTATATTTACAATAGTTTGCTTATAACTAAATTTATAAACAGGATAATGTTAAAGGGAAAAAAGAGAATAGCCGAACAAATTGTTTACCAGGCTCTGGAGAGTGCGGGAAAGAAACTTAACCTTCCCCCCATGGACACATTCAATAAAGCTGTAGGTAATGTAAAGCCTGTTTTAGAAGTAAAAGCCAGAAGGGTTGGTGGCGCCACCTATCAGGTTCCACTTGAGGTAAAGACGGAACGTTCGGTCGACTTAGCAATACGTTGGATAATCCAGTTTGCCAGACTACGAAAGGGTAAGCCCATGTTTGAAAGACTGGCTGCGGAGATAGTTGCCGCTGCAAATAGTGAAGGTTTGGCAGTGAAGAAGAAGGTAGACCTTCACAAAATGGCTGAAGCCAACCGTGCTTTTGCTCATTATCGCTGGTAAAGAAGGGACAGTAAAAAAGTAGACTGTTCTCTTTTTTTTAGGAAAAAATGAATCTAAACCATTTTTTGTTTTTGTGTGATTATGAAGAGAGATTTTCCGTTAGAAAAAGTGAGGAATATAGGAATTGTTGCTCATATTGATGCTGGCAAAACTACAACTACAGAAAGGATCCTATATTATACTGGAAAGATTTATAAAATGGGTGAAGTACACGAAGGCACAGCAACAATGGACTGGATGGAACAGGAGCAGGAGAGAGGTATTACCATTACTTCGGCAGCGACCACCTGCCACTGGCGGGATTGCCGGATAAATATTATTGATACTCCTGGACACGTTGATTTCACCGTAGAAGTTGAGAGGTCTTTAAGAGTACTGGATGGATGCATAGTGGTTTTCTGCGGGGTAGAGGGGGTTGAACCCCAGTCAGAAACAGTTTGGCGACAGGCAGATAAATATAATGTTCCCCGGATAACTTTTGTCAATAAGCTGGACCGCGTGGGGAGTGACTTCTTCTGGGTAGTAAACAAGATGAGGGAGAGGTTAAAGGCAAAAGCTTATCCCGTGCAAATCCCTCTTGGTAAAGAGGAAGATTTTAGAGGAGTCATCGATTTGATCAAGATGAAGGCTCGACTCTATAAGGGAGAGGACCTGGGAGTAGATTATGAGGAGATAGATATTCCACAGGAATTTCTTCCCTCGGCAAGAAAGTACCGGGAAGAACTCCTGGAAGCTCTTTCCGAAACGGATGATAGTTTATTGGATAAATACGTTCACGGTAAGGAGATAGGAAATGAGGAGATAATTACAGCTCTGCGCAAGGCAACGATTGCAGTTAAGATGATTCCTGTCTTCTGTGGATCGTCGCTGAAGAATAAAGGAGTTCAGATGCTTTTAGATGGTGTGGTCGATTGTTTGCCTTCCCCAAAAGATTTACCGGCTATATCAGGGATTAATCACCGGAGCGGAAAAGAAGAGAAGAGAGAACCCAGCGATGAAGAGAACTTCAGTGCTTTAGCGTTTAAGATAATGGCTGATTCCTATGTGGGAAAATTGACTTTTCTTCGTGTCTATTCGGGGACAATAAAAGCAGGCTCTTATCTATACAATGCTACTAAAGATATAAGGGAAAGAGTAACTCGTATTCTGCGAATGCACGCTAATCGCAGAGAAAGTATCGGGATGGTATATGCCGGCGATATTGCTGCAGTGGTGGGGCTTAAGAATACTGCAACTGGAGATACCCTTTGTGCTCAGCATCATCCGATAGTTCTGGAGTCGATACGTTTTCCTGAACCAGTCATTTTTTTGGCTATCGAGCCGAAAACTAAAACTGATGAGCAGAAATTGATTACAACTTTAAATATCCTGGCGAATGAAGACCCCACTTTCAAAATAAAGGTCCATCCCGAGACAGGCCAGACCATAATCTCGGGGATGGGAGAACTCCATCTGGAGATTCTTGTCGATCGCATGTTGAGGGAGTTCAAAGTGGAAGCAAATGTGGGCAATCCACAGGTAGCCTATAAAGAGAGTATCACGCAGCCTTTTAAACAGGAAGGGAAATATATCAAACAGACAGGTGGCCATGGCCAATATGGGCATGTTGTGTTAAAAGGGAAACCCCGGGAAAAGGGCTTTGGATTCCAGTTCATTAATAAGGTAAAAGAGGGAAGAATTCCCAGAGAATACATTTCTTCTGTAGAGAAGGGAGTTCGTGAAGCAATGGAAGCGGGCGTGCTGGCTGGATATCCAGTAGTTGACCTGGAAGTAACATTAGTGGATGGTAGTTTCCATGAAGTGGATTCCTCAGACCTGGCATTTAAGAATGCTGCTGCTATAGCTCTCCATAAGGGAATGAAGAAAGCTTCTCCTGTTCTATTAGAACCGGTGATGAAGTTGGAGGTGGTGATGCCTGAGAACTATTTAGGAGATGTACTTGGCAACCTTAACATTCGCCGGACAAAAATAACAAAGATAGATAGACGAAGTCAAATGGGGATAGTAGATGGTTTTGCGCCCCTGTTAGAGATGTTCGGATATGCTACCAGTTTACGGTCCCTAACGCAAGGTCGAGCAACCTATAGTATGGAGCCTTCCCATTATGAGGAGGTTTCGGAGGAATTAGCAAAAGAAATTATTGAAGGAATTTAAAAATAACTAAAGGGGGGTAAAAAAATGGCCAAGGAGAAATTTGTACGAACTAAGCCACATGTAAATGTGGGCACAATTGGACATGTAGACCACGGGAAGACGACACTCACTGCGGCGATTCTTCTCTGTTTATCGAAGGCGGGGAAGGCAGAAGCCAAGAAGGTAGATGAGATTGACAATGCCCCTGAGGAGAAGGAGAGGGGGTTAACCATTGCCATAGCTCATCTGGAATATGAGACAGAGAAGAGGCACTATGCGCACATAGATTGTCCAGGGCATGCGGACTATGTGAAGAATATGATCACTGGGGCAGCGCAAATGGACGGGGCAGTTTTGGTAGTGAGTGCAGCAGATGGGCCGATGCCGCAGACCAGGGAGCACATTCTATTAGCCCGACAGGTAGGGGTGCCGGCAATAGTAGTATTTCTTAACAAGGTTGATCAGGTAGATGATAAGGAACTGTTGGATTTGGTAGAGCTGGAAGTGAGAGACCTTCTGACGAAGTATGAATTTCCGGGAGATAAGATACCGGTAATAAAGGGGAGTGCGACAGAAGCGTTAAGCTGTGGTTGTGGGAAAGATGAATGTCCCAAATGCAAGCCTATAATTGAACTTTTGAAGGCAATAGATGAGTATGTACCGGATCCCAAGAGGGATATAGACAAGCCATTTCTGTTAAGTGTAGAGGATGTATTCAGCATCACCGGTAGAGGGACAGTAGCC
>DAOVHK010000125.1 GCA_030671905.1 Clostridia bacterium
CCCCAGAAGAAGCAGTAGCTAAATTGTGGCTTAAAGTAAATGAACGGCACAGCAAATAATAAAGAAAATTTAATATATCTAACAGACAAAGAGGCAGAGCTTTTTACTTTTTTTAGGAAGTATCAACATATCTGGGAACGAGCTAAAAAGGAATGTAGACCAGGCAGTTTAGTTTTACATTTCGATAAGGATTTCAATATAGGAAAAAAAGAATTCCACAGTTACGAGAAAAAAACACTTGACAAACTCACTGTGGATAACTTATAATCAAATAATATTGCCCTACCTTACATTAGGCGGGCAAATCAAGACTTCTAATTTTTAAATTGGAGGTTATGGTTTGTTCGCCTTTTTATTATGAGAGCGATTTCGATAATAGAAAATGAAATAGAAGAATACTTGACTGGACAGGTTCAGATCAGTGATGGTTATTGGTTTTCCCAGCATAGATTAGTTAAAAGAATAATGATTTATGCTAATTCAGTTTATCCTGATGGGAAGATAGATAGTCAGGGAAACTACAAATACTGGTTTGATATTAACGGTCCAAGAATTGATGCTGAAGTTAAAAACATCGACTTTGATACAAAGGATGTTTTTCTTTTTTCAGACAGGCCAAAAGATTCAACTCCTTTGTTTATAGCTAATGCCAGATTGCGTGATTGGCTAAAGGAAACAGGGGAAGCGACTGAGATTAATGATTCAGTCGAAGAAGGTTCTGGTTGGGGAAATGTTGTCTGGAAGAAAACTAAAGATGGTCATTTTAAAGTAGACCTTAAAAATTTCTATGTCATTAACCAGACAGCAAAATCATTGGATGATACTCCCGCCATTGAAAGGCAAGAATTAACCCAATCTGATTTAAGAGAGAAAAAAGATGTCTGGAAAAACGTTGATAATGTAATCGAAAAGGCGGGCAGAAAACAATTCAGGAGCATGCTTGACCAGAACTATAAAGCTGATGAGAGGAAAGAAACTCTATATTATGAGATATTCGAAAGGAACGGGGAAATCAGTGAAAAAGACTTATTCGAAGCCCAAAAAAAAGAAGGAGGTGATGAAAATAAATACATTTTAGCAAAAATTATTGTTACTGGAATTGGGCCTCAGCCTGATAGCACTGACAAAAGCAATGAGAAATTTATCCTTTTTGCCGAAGAACTTAAAGAAATGCCTTATAAGGAATACCACCGGGGTAGATATGAGGGTCGATGGATGAGAAAAGGAATTTTCGAGATATTATTTGACATTCAAACCAGAGCCAATGAGATCGGAAACCAAATTGCCAGGGGCTTAGAATGGGCTTCCAAAACTATTTTCCAAACACCTGACAAATTAATAGCCCAGAATGTTATAACAGACATGCTTAACGGCCATATTGTTAAAACACAAAGCCTCTCGCAAGTTCAAACCAGGATGGAGGGATTTGACCAATTAATTGCTGACTGGAACCGCTTAATGAAAGAAGCGGACAGACTGACAAATGCCTTTGAAATTATCCAGGGAGAAACCCAGCCCTCAGGTACTCCATTTAGATTGGGTGCCATTTTAAATATTAATGCCAACAAACTCTATAACTTTATCAGGGAAAAATTAGGTTTGGTATATGAGAAAATCTTTGAAGAATGGATAATCCCCGAACTCATAAAAGACCTAAAAACCAAAGACATACTAAGAATAGCCAATGATGAGGAATTCCTGAAACGCTACTATGGAGCAGTCGCTAACAGTTGGTATCTGAGAAATTTGCTTTCCATTGGGCCTCATACCAGAGAAGAAGCCGAGGCTCTAAAACAAAATAAGATAAAGGAATTACAGGAAAGACCCCAGGCTCTTATCAAATACAGCAGAGAAATGTTTAAAGACTTTAAGCCAAGGGCAAAAGTGGTTATTACCGGTGAAAATGTGAGGATAAGGACTGAATTAGAGTCGCTCCGAACATTTATCGCATTAGAAACAGACCCAGTTAGAAGAACAGCTTTAGTAGAAAAGGCAATGAGATTGACAGGAATTGACGCAGAGAGCCTCCCCAAAAGCACTCCAGAGCAGATGACTGGAAGGAGAGTGCCACAAGAGCAACCACAACCAACATTAGAAGAAGCAGTAACATGAGTATGTTTTCACATCTAAGGAAAGCGAGGGCGGCTGGAATTCGTAAGTCGATGCTCAAAGCTCGGCAAAAAAACGCCATTACCTTAAAGAATAAATTGGCATCATTATATAAAGATGTGGCAATCAACAATATACAAAGGGAGGAAATAGCTCGGTTAAGGGTCGAACATACAGTAAAAGCAAGGGAACTTGGAGAAAAATATATGAAAAAAGAGATAGATATTATTGAAGATTTAGAGAATAAATATATTGCGAAAACAGAATTAATTAAATCTAAAGCATAATTTATGGCTAAAAAAAAGAGAATAACAAGGAAAAAAGCAAAGAAGATTTTAAAGCATGGAACAGTCCGAGGCAAGAAACTTACCAAAAGACAAAGAGGATTTTTCGGTGCCAGAGCAGGAGGACAACCTGTTCCTAGAAAAAAAAGAAGATAACATGGGTTTATTTAGAAAAAAATATTTAGATAATGAGGATAAAGTTGAATTAAAAGCCAGGCAGAGACACATTAATGAGCAAGTATTAGTTGTTAATGCTTTAGAGAATGCAAAACAAAGCTGGATGGCAAGTAAGTATTCAAAGTATGGATTAGATTCAAGTAAGAAGTGGAGTATAAATTCTTTAACTGGGAAAATCACAGAAGTTAAAGAGCCTAAGAAAAAATGAATTACTCAGAATTTAAAAGCTATATAAAGGAAAAAGCAGAAGAGGTCAGGTGTATTGACAATATCCCTAAAGACTTACCGCCTGAAAGGAAAATGATTCTTATTGAAGCCAGGCAAGAGCTTTATGCTACTTTAAACTATTTATTAGAAAACGCAGACAAAGAAAGGTCGGCCCTAAAAGGGAAGAAAGATAAACTTTTTTACTTACCCGAATAAATATGCCAAAGAAAAAAAAGGAAAAAGCAAAATCTCCTAAAGAAGCGAAAGGAGTTATTGTTATCGATATTAATGGTAACGAGATTGTGAGAAAAAACCTCGAACAAGCTAAAGCATACATAAAGATATGCGGAGGCAAGCTCAAGAAATAAGTTTTAAATTTGATGCCCCGAAAGGGCAGGAAGAAATTATTAAGAACCCAGGACCCAAACTGGCAAAACATGGGGAAGATATGTCGGAAGAAAAAAAGGAAGAAAATCCTACTCCTGAGGAACTTGAAGAAGAAAAACAGGAGGAAGAAAAGCTACTCGCTACACCTGATGAAGCTAAAGTCCGTTCTCAAATTATTGAAGAGAATGAACTTGACGAAGATGTTGACTCTGAACTTATTGACAGGCTCACTAAAAAGGAGCTTAAAGATAGGAAAAGTTTCGGCAAGGTAGTCGGCCAAAAAAGGAAGTGGCGAGAAAAAGCTCAAAAGAAGCCTGAGAAGGAAATCGAAAAGGATAAAAAACCTGGCGAGGGTGTAGAGAAGAAAGGACTCACCGAGGCAGAGTTAGATAAACGCCTCGATGAGCGGGAAAGAAAGAGAGATTTAGAAGCCCTCGATGTTTCAGACGAACTGAAAAATGAGGTTGAATCCTATGCGAAACTTCACAACTGCTCAATCAAAAAGGCTTTTGGGTCCGACTACATCAAATTCAAAAAAGATGTAGAGGATAAACAAGATAAAATTGATAAAGCAGCTCTTGGTGAAGGAAAACGCAGAACTCAGACCGCTTCCAGTATCAGAGGAATGAGTGATACGGCTCTGCTGAAAGCTATCAAAGATGTAGATAAATCTACTGAGGAAGGTAGAAAGCAACACGAAGAATTGAAGAAAGAATTGAAAAGCAGAGATTAATACTTATTCATATAAGTCGCTGATTAAAGGACTGGTCTGGGCATATTAATTTAATTCAATTACTAAAATGAGTAATGCTTTAACAGCCTTTAATCCCGAGTATTGGGCGGCTGAGATGCAAGTTATCTTTTTTAAAGAGAGCGTTGCACTCGTTCTGGCCAATACCGAGTTGAGAGCACTGTTAAACGATGGTGATGTTGTTAATAAACCTTACAGGAGTAAGCCTCGGGCTAAAACCTACACTAAGGGAACAGACATTACCATTGATGACAGATTCTCTACAAACGAAGCATTGACTGTCGATACTGCAAAGGTAGTCCCATTTTATGTTGATGATATTGATAAGATTCAAAATAAATGGGATATGGCTACTA
>DAOVHK010000080.1 GCA_030671905.1 Clostridia bacterium
GGCATGTTGATTCTCTATTCTGTTAGCACCTGTTGAAAAATGGTAGTCGCTCCGATTCATCGGAGCATTTAGGAGTAGCAGACTTTAGTCTGCGTATGCTAAAACCCTCCTGTACTACGCACGTATAATAATCATATAAAAGCTAATAAGACAAGAACAGAATATCAATAGGAGAAGAATATGAAAGGAATATTAGTGTTAGAGGATGGCAGCTATTTTGAAGGCATTTCCACAGGGAAAGCCGGGGAAAGGATGGGAGAGGTAGTTTTAAATACTGCTGTTGTTGGATACCAGGAGATTATGACCGACCCGGCAAATGCTGGTAAGATTCTGGTTTTCACCTATCCCTTGATAGGCAACTATGGTGTAGCCAAGAAATTTTCTGAGTCTAAAAAATGTTGGATAGAGGCCTTGGTCATAAAAGAAGAAAGTAAAATGTATTCCAATTGGCAGGCAGAGGACAGTTTCAACAATTTCCTTAAGAAGGAACGTCTGGTTGCCATAAGCGAGGTGGATACAAGGACACTGGCTGTCAAGATTCGAGATAGCGGCCAGATGCTGGGAATAGTTTCCACCCTAGTCCCACTCGCTCGCAAGGAGACAAAGATTGCTGACTTAGTTAAGAAGGTAAAAGATTATAAGAAATATATGAAAAGGAATTTTATAGCAAATATCTCAAGAGAGATTACAGAAATTAAAGGCAATACTTCAGGACCAAAGATAGCTATATTAGATTTGGGAATCTTGAATAGTTTTCTCGAACAATTAAAGACTCTGGGATGCAATCTTACGTTATTGCCCTATAATACTGATGCAGACAAAATTCTGGGATTGAATCCTGATGGCTTGATTATTTCTAATGGACCAGAAGAAGATGAAGCAATTTCTGGAATTGTAGAGGTAGTTAAGAAGCTCATCGGCAAAATTCCTCTCTTAGGTATTTCTTTAGGACATGAGATAATCTCACTTGCCTTAGGAGGTAGACTAAGGAAACTCAAACTAGGCCATCGCGGTGTAAATTATCCGGTGAAGCCACCTTCTTCCTATAAAGGTGATATTACGGTCCAGAACCATTCATTTGTTGTGGATGAGGAGTCAATAAAAGATAGAGAGGAGATCAACATTACCCTGCGCAATGTCAATGATAACTCAATCGAGGAGATGGAAAGTGGCCCACTAAAATTTATTTCCACCCAGTACTATCCAGTAAGTCCTGGATTTGATGAGGTAAATGGAGTATTCAAAAGATTTTTAAATATGATAGAAAAAAAAGAAAGGAAGTTAACATGCCCAAGCGAAAAGACATAAATAAGATATTGATGATAGGCTCAGGTCCTATTGTTATTGGACAGGCCTGTGAATTTGACTATTCTGGTTCTCAAGCCTGTAAGGCTTTAAGAGAAGAAGGTTACTTTACCATCCTTGTAAATAGCAATCCCGCTACTATTATGACCGACCCTGGTATGGCAGATGTGACCTATGTTGAGCCACTCACCATAGAAGCGGTTACTGAAATAATAAGAAAAGAGAGACCCGATGCCATTCTGCCCACACTGGGTGGCCAGACAGGTTTGAACCTGGCCTATTTCTTGATGAAAGAAGGCATACTGGAAAAGTATGGGGTAGAGTCTCTAGGAGCTGATATCGAGGCTATTTCCAGAGCTGAGGATAGAGAGCTGTTTAAGAAGGCAATGCAAGAGATAGGCGTAGATGTTCCTAAAAGTGGAATTGCTACAAATCTGGAAGAGGGCATGAGGATAGGCCTGGAGATAGGATTCCCATTGATTTTGAGACCAGCGTATTGTTTAGGAGGCAGCGGTAGTTCTACTGCCTATAATAAAGAGGAATTGGAAGAGTTTCTAATAAAGGGACTGGAGATAAGTCCTGTGGGACAAGTATTGGTGGAGCAATCTGTACTGGGGTGGAAAGAGATAGAGTATGAAGTGATGAGGGACTGCGTGGATAATGTTATTATGATTACTTCTATGGAGAATGTCGATCCCATGGGTGTACATACTGGGGATAGCATTGTGGTTGCGCCATCGCAGAGCCTGACCGGAGAGGAATACGCACAGTTTGTGAATCTATCCAAAAAGATTATAAGAAAGGTGGGCATAACCGGGGGAGGGGCGAATATTCAATTTGGACAGAACCCGGATAATGGACACATTGTGATTATCGAAGTCAATCCCAGACTTTCCCGGAGTTCAGCTTTAGCTTCTAAAGCTACTGGTTTTCCCATTGCCAGGGTGGCTACAAAATTGGCTGTGGGCTTTACTCTTCCCGAGGTTCTCAATCAGATTACAGGAAAGACAACGTCATTCTTTGAGCCTACGATTGATTATTGTGTATTTAAAATTTGTAGATTTACTTTTGAAAAATTTCCTCAAGTGCAAAGGGTCATAAATACATCTATGAAAGCAGTTGGTGAGGCGATGTCTATTGGCAGAAACTTTAAGGAAGCACTCCAGAAAGGAATAAGGTCTACTGAGACAGGAAGATTCGGATTGGGTTCAGATGGAAAAGACAAAATAACCGATGAAGCATTGAAATCACCTTCAGAGGATTTGATTCAGGAAGTAAAAGAAAAAATAAGAATTCCCCATGATGAGAGACTATTTTTTATCAGATACGGTCTTGAGCTTGGACTAACTGTCGATGAGATTTACGAGCTATCAAAAATTGATAGGTGGTTCATAGATAATATGAAGCAGATCGTAGAGCTGGGAAAAGAGATAAAGAGATATAAAGGTAAAAATGCAAAAATTAAAATTCCCCCAGAGTTGCTTGAAAAAGCGAAAAAGGATGGCTTCTCAGATATACAGATTGCCTATCTTCTAAATTCGACAGAGAAAAAAATAAGATCTTATAGAAAAAAGTGCAATATAAAAACGGTGTATAAATTAGTAGATACCTGCGCAGGAGAGTTTAAAGCGGAGAGACCATATTATTATTCTACATATGAGACCAAGGATGAAAGCCAGCCGTCTGCGAATAAGAAGGTTCTTATCCTGGGAGGGGGACCTAATAGAATTGGGCAGGGTATAGAGTTTGACTACTGTTGTTGTCACGCATCGTATGCTCTAAAAGAAGAAGGCATGGAAAGCATTATGGTAAATTGCAATCCAGAGACTGTCTCCACAGATTATGATACTTCAGACAAATTGTATTTTGAACCTTTGACAGTCGAGGACGTATTAAATATTGTGGATATTGAAAAACCTGTCGGAGTGATAGTTCAGTTTGGAGGCCAAACTCCACTGAACATATCTGTCCCATTAGCCAAGGCGGGATTGAAGATTTTAGGAACCAGCCCTGATTCTATAGACCGGGCAGAGAATAGAAAAAGGTTCCAACAGATGCTTAAAAAATTGAAACTCATCCAGCCTGATAACGGGACAGCTACCTCGTTCGAAGGAGCAAAGAAGGTTGCCAACAGGATAGGATATCCAGTAGTAGTAAGGCCTTCTTATGTTCTCGGTGGTAGAGCAATGGAGATAGTCTATGATGAGGAAGGTTTAAGCAAGTTTATGGAAAAAGCAGTGGAGGCATCTCCTGAACGTCCAATTCTTATCGACAAATTCTTAGAAGATGCTATAGAAGTTGATGTGGATGCAATAGCAGATGGTAAGAGGTGCGTAATTGGTGGGATTATGGAGCATATCGAAGAAGCAGGTATCCATTCCGGTGACAGTGCAATGGTCCTTCCGCCATATACTTTAGGGGAAGATATAATAGAACTTATAAAGAAGAATACTTATGCTATGGCAAAAGAATTGAACGTGAAAGGACTTTTGAATATCCAGTACGCAATCAAGAATAATGTGGTCTATGTTCTGGAGGTAAATCCCAGGGCAAGTAGAACAATTCCACTTGTGAGCAAGGTCATAGGGGCTCCTCTGGTAAACCTGGCAACTAAGATAATGCTGGGAAAGACCCTGCAAGAGTTAGGATTTACCAAGGAAAAGGAAATCAGTCATGTTGCCGTAAAAGAGTCTGTATTTCCTTTTATAAGGTTTCCCGGCGCAGATGCAATCTTGGGCCCGGAGATGAAATCCACAGGGGAGGTTATGGGAATAGATTCCACATTTGGTGTAGCTTATGCGAAGAGCCAGATAGCTGCTGGACAAAAGTTGCCCAAAAAGGGGAATGTATTCATAAGTGTGAAGAATCAGGATAAGAGGAATATAGTGTTCATTGCCAAAAAACTTGCTGACCTCGGGTTTAAGATTATGGCCACTTCTGGTACAGCAGATGCCCTTATGAAGAATGACATAGAAGTAGAGACTCTGCCTAAACTTCACGAAGGAAGGCCTAATATTATTGATTTAATAAAAGATAGCAAAGTAGACCTGATAATAAACACTCCTGCTGGAAAAGTGACCAAAGAGGATGAGGTGAAGATAAGGTCCCATGCAATTCTTTACAGTGTGCCTCTCATAACTACTATTGCTGGCGCACAGGCATCTGTTAATGGAATTGAGAATTTGATTAAGAGACCAGAGGTGTCTGTAAAATCGTTACAGGAATACCATAAAGAGATAAAATAATAATTTATGTCAGGGGGTAAAAGATGAGCGGGATTTTTGGAGTGGTTTCTAAGAGAAATTGTGTAGAGATTCTCTTCTATGGGACGGATTACCATTCCCATTTGGGCACAGAATATGGAGGTATGGCAGTCCTGGGAGAGGATTTCACCCGCCAGATACACAATATAAGCCAGGATCAGTTTAAGTCAAAATTCTATCAAGATTTCAAGCGTATGAAGGGCAACAAGGGCATCGGCGTTATTAGCGCCTTTGATGAACAGCCTATTTATCTAAACTCCAAGTTTGGTCCGTTTTGTATAGTCACTAATGGCATCTTAGAAAATATCGAAGAATTAGCAGGGGGGCTTTTGGAAAAAGGAATAACCTTCAGTGAAGTGAGTAAAGGTATGGTTAATGTAACTGAGCTCGTAGCCAAGTTAATCAGTCAGGGGAACAATTTGATAGATGGCATAGAGAAGATGTTCGATGCCATAGATGGTTCCTGCTCACTTTTACTATTGAATAGAGATGGAGTCTATGCTGCCAGAGATAGGTATGGGTATACGCCCCTGGTAGTGGGAAAGAGAGAGGATGCCTGGGCAGTTACTTCTGAGAGTAGCGCCTTCCCTAATATTGAGTTCAAAATGGTGAAGTACCTCGAGCCCGGGGAGATAGTTCTGATAAATGAGAAGGGCATGCTCCAAAGGAAACCGGGTGGAGAGATGAATCAAATCTGTGCATTTCTCTGGATATATGCCGGCTTTCCTGCTTCCAGTTATGAAGGGATAAATGTAGAGACAGTAAGGGAAAGGTGCGGAAGGTTTCTGGCAAAAAGGGATGGGGATATAGAAGTAGATGTAGTTTCTGGAGTTCCCGATTCAGGAACTGCACACGCTCTGGGATATGCCATGGAGTCGGGGAAGCCTTACCGGCGACCTCTGGTGAAGTATACACCTGGATATGGGAGAAGCTACACTCCTCCTTCGCAGGAGGCCCGAGATTTGATAGCCAGGATGAAGCTCATTCCTATCAAAGAGATAGTTGAAGGTAACAGGATTGTAGTATGTGAGGATTCTATAGTCAGAGGGACTCAGCTTAAGAACTTCACCGTAAAGAAGCTATGGGATAACGGTGCCCGGGAGGTTCACATAAGGCCCGCCTGCCCTCCATTGATGTTTCCCTGCAGGTTTAATTTCTCCACGCGTTCCATCTATGAACTCGCTGCCCGCAGGGCCATTCGCAGCATGGAGGGGCAAGATGTGAAGAATGTGTCAAAATATATAGACCATAATTCTCGAGAATATAAGAAGATGGTGGAATGGATTGCCAAGGAGTTAGAAGTTACCACGATTAGATACCAGACTGTGGATGACATGGTGAAGGCCATCGGGCTTCCTAAGGAGAAGCTGTGCCTTTATTGCTGGACCGGTGAATATCCAAAACCAATGGCGGGTAAAAGAGAAAAGAAAGAGAGAATACCGGCTGTTAAGAAGAAAGCGGAAGCCAAGAGAAAAGTATGAAATAAATTAGTGCCCGCTACAGGCTGAATCTTTAGTGATTATGCCTACAAGTTACTTACGCAACTTCGCCAATGAATAATGGAAAGACGCTGGTGAATTCAGTGCCTGCCGAATATTTTGCCACCCGATAAAGATGAGGTTGTAAAATAGAAACCCTAAATGTTTAGTATCTGGGATTCTTTGTCCATACTATATACAAATAAGAGAAGGGATATCTCAGTCTTTTTTAACCATATTCTAGGAGGTATTGGGAATGGTAATTGCTACGGTTATAATGGGTGTTCTGGCGATTATTCTTGTTTCTGTCGGTTATTACAAAGGAGGGGGAGAACATGTTCTGGGATTGAAATCAGCAATGAACATGACCATCCAGATTCTTCCTTTAGTAATTCTTGCGTTTATAGTGGCTGGTATGATTCAGACTCTTGTTTCTCATGAATTTCTATCAAAATGGATAGGTAAAGGATCTGGTATACGGGGTATACTCATTGGCACAGTAGCGGGTAGTTTGACACCAGGTGGTCCCTATGTCAGTTTACCGATTGCCGCAGGGCTTTTGCGTTCCGGTGCCAGTGTAGGAACCACGGTAGCATTCTTGACCGGATGGTCGCTGTGGGCA
>DAOVHK010000178.1 GCA_030671905.1 Clostridia bacterium
CCTATAGTGGGTTAAAATCGTAATTTAAAAAAGGAGAAAAAAATGACCAAAAAGGAAAGAATAAAGATGGTTTTGTCCCATAAAGAGCCAGATAAAGTCCCCATTTTTGAGCTTCTACTCGCTAATCCTGTTCTGGAGAGTGTGTTAGGCAGAAAAATCATAGGATATGAAACTGGAGAAGCCAAAATGAGTGGTATAAGAGCTTCAATAGAGGGAAGGGAGGCAAGGAGAGCCATTATCAAAGAAAATGTAGAATTGTGTCTGGAGGCATACGAAAAAGTGGGTTTTGATATGTTCTGGTGGATGCCTACCGAGTTTCTTGCCCCTGTTCAAATGGGACTTCCCTCAAACATTGTTGCCAATCAAATCTTTGATGTTACTATAAAGGAGATTGAGAGAAATACTTTTCGCATTAAGAGTAAAGAATATGGATTTTGGGCAATAGAAAAGTACGATGAAGAAAGTGATACCTGTGTCACCGTCAATGACTCTATAAAAGAAAGGGGTATTAAAGAGTTACGCAGATATATAGATTATCTGGAGAAGGCAACTATATATCCTCTCCATCAATGCATCCAAGATGGACTTGAGGCAATCAGAATAGCTGTTGAGAGGGAAAAAACAGTGGAGGATGGAATGTTTGTACTGGGAGCAGCAGATATCGCCGTTCCCACTTTTCTACCCTATTCACCGCTTTTTTTCCAAACCATGATTGATGAACCTAAATTGATAGAAAGATATATGGCGGCAACTACCGAAGGTGTAATACCCATACTGAGAGTTCAACTTGAGATGGGTGTGGATGGGATTCTTGGAGCCCAGGACTGGTGTTACGCTGGAGGACCTTTATTTTCTCTAAAAATGTTTGAAAGATTTATGGTTCCTCATCTTAAAAGAATAGTCGATGAATGCCATAGCTATGATATACCTTTTATTAAACATCTTGATGGTAATACTACTGCCCACTTGGATAGCCTGGTCTATGATGTAGGAATAGACGGTCTTCACAGTATTGAACCTCCGGCTGGTATGGATATTGGTTGGGTTAAGAAGAAATACGGGGATAAGATTACTCTTCTGGGGAACATAGATTGTGCTAATCTCTTAACTTTTGGAAGCAGGGAAGAAGTAATAGAACAGGTAAAGAAAATCATAAAGGTAGCCTCTCCTGGAGGAGGCCACATTTTTAGCTCCAGCAATAGCATCCACAGTGGAGTATCTCCGGATACTTTCTGGACAATGATAGAGGCTGTGAGAAGGGTTGGGAAGTATCCAATATCCATTCCTGACTAAATTCTCATGAAGATAATGTAAATATTTAAACACTTTCTACTTAAAGGAGTGTTGATGAATATGTTAATAATTGGCGAGAGGATCAATACAGTTAGAAAAAGAGTACTTCAGGCTTACCAGGAGAAAGATAACAATTATATACGCGAAGAGGCAATCTGTCAGGCTAAGGTGGGTGAGTCGCTTTTGAAAAGTGATTTCTGCTACATAGCGGTCTTTTCACACGTGGTGAGTGGTTTTTCTTGGGCCTTGGGAATTATAACGATGTTTTAGAGAGTTACATGATCAGTTTATTTATAGATTATTTTTTGCTAAACGGGATGGTATAATATTACAGAAAATTGAAAGATAAGGTTAATTAATGAAGAGAGATTATTTTATTAATCGAGTCTTAAGATCTGCTGGCATTTTTACTGGCGGTTTTATAATTTTAACAGTTTCTTTCTATTTCTGGGGAACTTCAGGAAATCTTACTAAAGAAGAGTTATCTAAAATAATAGAATATCAAGAAAAGTATACACCGGAGGAGGAAAATATATATTCAATTATGACATATAACATCGGTTATCTTTCCGGTATGGTCAATAATTTACCTGTTAGAGAAGAATTAACATTTTATCAGTCCAATATGGAAAAAGTGTTGAAGTTATTTTCAGAAATAAAGCCGAATTTTATCGGGTTTCAGGAGATAGATTTTAATTCAAAACGTTCATATTTTATTAATCAATTGGATACGATCGCAGAAGAGAAAGAATATGGATATTCTGCTTATTCAATTAATTGGGACAAGAATTATATTCCATTTCCTTACTGGCCCCTATCGGTACAATTTGGAAAAATGTTGTCCGGTCAGGCCGTGTTGAGCCGTTATAAAATTCTGGAAAATACTTTAAATGTATTAAGTAAACCTCTAAATACCCCGTTTTATTATAACGCATTCTATCTTGACAGAATTGCGCAGGTTACGAAAATAAATGTAAATAAGAAAACTCTTGTTATAATAAATGTTCATCTAGAAGCCTTCGACCAAAAAACACGGGAGAGTCAGGCCGGGGTCGTTTATGATCTTTATAACAGGTACGCGGAAGATTTTCCCGTCTTATTAATCGGAGATTTTAACTGTATGCCGCCATTTGCCAGCCGAATAAATAATTTTCCTGATAGCCCAAATATAGATTTTTCCGATGAAAAGACTATGGAAATATTTTTTAAGGGAAACAATATAAAAGAAGCAATCCCTTTTGAGGTTTATAAAGAAAACGAGGCAGCCACTTTTACATACCCTTCAGAACAGCCAAACAGGCGGTTGGATTATATATTTTATAATCCATCTGAAATCAAACCCTTAATTGGTTACGTGTCCTCTCTTGCTGGAACAGCATCAGATCATTTGCCGGTTGTTTTTCAATTTAGTTTTAGGAATTAACCACTACATTCGTTTCTTTCACATGGGAAGCGTGCTATTTAACCCAGGTTGGTTA
>DAOVHK010000052.1 GCA_030671905.1 Clostridia bacterium
ATTGAATCACCTCTGGCTATACCAACTAAAACAGCAGAAGTTTTTGCCCTTAAAGGAAAAAAGTTCCCCAGGAAAACAGTGGTTCCCAGGAGAGATGCCATTTTCAAGAATTCCCTTCGGGAAAATTTTTTTTCAAAAATATCACTCATAGTAATACCCTCAATCTACTCCCTTCCCTCTTAAAAGAAGGACTAAGCTTACCAGATTCAAAAGCGCCACCATCAAACAGACCATAGGAATACCCAGAATCGGCAGAAGAAAAACGCTCACCAAAAGAGCGCCCAGGCAGGAACTGAAAAGGTCAACACCATAGGTAAGTCCCGCTGCCCTTACCAATCCTCCCCTGGATTGAAGATATAATTTATTGGCCAGGGGAAACTGGAAACCGCCAATGAAACCAGCAATTATGGGAAGAAAAGGCAGGATAATATTTGAACCCAGATATGTGCTAAATTTTCCCGATGAGCCAGCAAAACCTAAAAATATGAGAGGGAGAATCAAGGGATAAATGCATATACAAATCTGAGCCTGTATGAAATTGAGAAAATTGCCCTGACCTTTTTCGATAATTTTGCTGGCCCACCAGCCACCAAAAATTAGCCCAATCATAAAGGATGTCAAAATTATACTCAACTTATAATAAACATAACCATAGATAATCTGGAAGGAAATCAAAGTTAAAACCTGGAACGTTATCTCGGCAAAGCCCGTGGTTGCCACAGCAATAAGAACAGCTACAGGCCGGACTTCATTTCTTGATTTTCTCAACCAGATGGGTAGAAGAATGACGCAGTAGATTAGGATGGCAGCAACATAAATTCCTTTGGGAGAAATTTTCTTAAAAATTTTTGCCAGAGAGAACTTGAAATGTGTGGACCAGAGCACCATATCATAATAGTAAGATATGGGACGAAAGTCGTAATTGAGCATAACCTTTGGTAAAGGCAGAAGTTTCCCTTCTAGATAGTCAATCCTTTCATCCGATAACTCGCTCGCCAAATAGTATTCTCGGACATATTTTGCTTTCACTTTTCTCTCATTTAGCCTTTCCATAAGTCTCTGATAATCGAGAGTAAGAACTCCCTTACTCTTACAGCCCAAAAAGTAATTGGTATCTCCGGGAATAACTCTCACTTCAGCAAAAACTTTCTTTAAGGATTCATTGAGCGAGACCAGAAGATTTCGTTGCTCTTCACTGATGTAATTGGGTGAGGAAGTAATTCCAAAAAAGAGTATTCCTTTCTCTTTTAAGATTTTTCTTGCGTATTTAAAAAATTCAACAGTATAGAACCTATTTATCTGGGCAGTAAAGGGCTGGGGAAGATTGACGATAATAAGGTCATACTTACTGGAAGTTCGCTTAGTGAACAATCGACCATCTATATTTTTCACTTCCACTCGCTTATCATTCAAGACATACTCTTTTGTGGAATAGAGATACTCTTTTGCCAGGGTAATCATTAGAGGGTCCAATTCCAGGTAGTCGACTTTCTCTACAGGATGTTTGAGAATTTCCTTTAAAACCCCACTTACCCCTCCCCCAATAAGTAGAACCTTTCTTGGTCGTGGATGCTCCAGAAGGGCAAAATGTGCAATTCTCTCGCTGGTCAACTTATCTGGAACGGTAAAGTTGTAAAGTCCATTATTGAAGAAACTATAGGTGTTATCCTTTTCCGTAACAACAAGATTTCCGTATATAGAATTTTGAGAGGTCAATAGATGGTAAGTTCTCCAGCGCAATTCCAGAGAAGCCTGACACAAGTCCTCAACTTTTCCAAAAGAAAAAAGACTCAAACCCAAAAGAATCAATATAGAAGTTGGGAAAAGGAGAAGAGCCCTCTTTTCTTTCAGGAACCACGTTAAGGAAAAGGCAACTCCCAGGTTAAGGAGAGCTATTCCCAGCATAATATAGAGTGGCGGCAGTACCCGGATTAAAAGAAGGCCGGAAAGAAGTCCGCCGGATGTAGCACCTATTGCTTCCAGTACGTAGACATAGCCAATATGTTCTGGACCTTCCCTGCTTTTTGGCGCATATATGCGACATCCCAGAACGAACAGAAACCCTAAAAGCAGGCAGGTGGGAGCAAGAATAACCAGGCTCGAATATGTCATAGGTAAGAGCCCGATGATTTCTCCGGGTGAGGTCTTGAGGAGGAGAGGGATGGCTCTGGCAGCAAAAATACTTACAGGAAGGAATAATGCTAAAAGCAGTTCTGCGAAAACAAAAAAGGCAAGCTTATGTCTGATTCGTTCAACAAAGAACCTGCCAATTCCCCAGCTTCCCATAGCTACCCAGAATAGCCACCCCGCGAGAGTAATACCCAGGGAAAGCTCGTTGCCATAAAAGACAACCATTAACTCTCTCATTAACACAATCTGGGAGGCCAGGGAGGTAAAGCCTATGAGAATCAAGCCCAAAATGAGGTATTTTTTCACTTCGCACTATCCCAAGTATTCCGATACTTTTAGTGAGGGAAGTTCTGTCTTTTTCCTGACCTTTTCTTCAGGCCATACACCTGGAATTGGCTGGCCACAAAATTTACATTTTCCTCCAACGACATTATTCTCCAGGATTTGATAACCCTTTCTGTAGATAAGAAGCTTTCCATCTTTTGGACAATAGGTACTCTCACCAGGATGGCCAGGCACATTTCCTATATATACATACTCCAAGCCCACTTTCAGGGCCACTTTTCTCGCTTTCTCCAATGTGCTTACAGGAGTTGGTGAGAGATTCTTTAATTTATAGAGTGGATGGAACCTGGAAAAATGGAGAGGCACTTCCTTCCCTAAATTATCGCGTATCCACAAGCACATCTCTTTTATCTTTTCCATACCATCATTATAAGGTGGGACAATGAGGTTAGTAATCTCAACATGCACTCCTTCTTCTTTTAGCGTTTCCAGGGTATTCAAAACAGGATTAAGAGTTGCTCCACAAAGTTCTCCATAAAATTTCTGAGTAAACCCTTTCAGGTCTACGTTTGCTCCATCAAGATATTTGCAAATTTCCTTTAAAGGTTCAGGGTTGAGATATCCATTGGAGTGGTAGATGTTCTTCACTCCCCTCTCCCTGGCAATTACAGCCGTATCGTACATATATTCATAGAATATAGAAGGCTCCGAATACGTATAGGCTATTGTAGGACAGTTATATTTTATAGCCAAATCGACTACTCCTTCTGGAGGCAATTCATAATTTACTGTATCCTCGGGAGGGAACTGTGAAATCTGCCAGTTCTGGCAGAATTTACACCGCAAATTACAGCCAGCCGTGGCAATGGAGAAGGCAGCTGTTTGAGGAAAAAAGTGGAAAAGAGGTTTCTTCTCAATGGGGTCAACGTGAATGGCACAGGGATTACCATATACCATTGAATAATGCTTACCTTCGTGTGGCTCCCTGGAACGACAGAATCCTCTCATTCCCTCTGAAAGTGTGCACCTCCTGGGGCAAAGCTGACACTGAATTGTTTCTTTATCCAGCTTTTTGTAAAACATCGCCTCTCTCTGGGAAATAAAACCTTTCTCGCCACTTTTTGGCCTGGAGGCAGCAGCTTTCAAAATATCAACGAGCAAAGGAACCGACGCCAGAGCAACGCCGCTAAAAGCACACATTTTAAAAAATTCTCTCCTGGATAATTTCCTTCTATAAAAGTCCCCTTTCATCCTTAAAATACCCCTATAGTTATGGTTTTTATATAAACTTTTCCTTCGTCTCTCTAGTGAGCGACTATCTTTGTAAGCCAGATGCTCACTTCATAAAGAATCAAAAGAGGCGCTGCCAGGAGAATTTGAGTGAAAACATCGGGTGGAGTAAGAATAGCAGCTAAAACAAAAATGGCTATAATGAACACCTTCCTCTTCTTTGCTAAAAACTGGGGGGTTACTATGCCCATCTTGGTCAGAAACAGAAACACCAGTGGTAACTCAAAGACGATACCAAAGGCAAAAATCATTAGGGTAATGAAAGATAAGTATTTGCTTATGGAAATCATTGGCTGCAAAGAACTACCACCGAAACTGAGCAAAAATCTTAAACCTACTGGAATGACCAGAAAGTAAGCAAAACTTGCCCCAATCAGGAATAGAAGTAGCGAAAATGGACTGTAGAAGAGTAAATGCCTTTTTTCCTTCTTTTTTAAACCTGAGGAAACAAATTGCCAGACCTGATAAGTTATCATGGGCAAAGCAAATATAATCCCACCAAATATGGCAATCTTCAAGGTTATAACAAATGGTTCCTGCGGTGCTATAAACACTAAGGAATGGGGGAAAGGCCTTTTCAAAAAGGCGAGAATCTTATCAGAATAGAGGTAACTAAAGATTGAACACCCTAGAACTGTAAGAATGCAAATAATGAGTCTTCTTCTCAGTTCTTCCATATGCCTTATTAGACTCATTTTCTTAATTTGCATTCTCTTCTCTATCCTTTCCCTCACCCTGCCCCGTCCCGAAACCGGAATGGGGTCGGGAAAGGGCAATCCCGATAAGTAAGAAAATTATAACAAAGCGAAGGACAGATTGCAAGATAAGAATATAAAGTTTTGTTTTATGGCATAGATGATAATATTATAGGCTAAAGCCTTACTTTTGAGCAGAGTCGTTTTTCTGGAAAAGGGGTGTACTCAAGTAGCGCTCGCCAAAATCTGGCAAAATAACCACAATCAGCTTGTTCTTATTCTCTGGGCGCTTAGCCACTTCCAGAGCCGCATAAGTTGCTGCTCCTGAGGAAATCCCGGAGAAGATGCCTTCTTCTTGAGCCAATCTCCGCGAAGTTTCTATAGCCTGCTCATTGGTTACTTTAACAACTTCGTCAATAATATTCGTGTTTAGAACTTCGGGGAGGAAGCCAGCTCCAATTCCCTGAATCTTATGGGGACCCGGCTTACCTCCGGAGAGCACAGGGGAACCTTCAGGCTCAACAGCAATTGCCTTAAACGAAGGCTTCTTCTTTTTTATAACTTCGGCTATCCCAGTAATTGTTCCTCCAGTACCTACTCCGGAAATCAAAATATCGACTTTTCCCTCAGTATCCTTCCATATCTCTTCAGCAGTGGTCTTCCTGTGAATCTCAGGATTGGCAGGATTTTTAAACTGTTGAGGCATAAAAGAATTTGGAGTCTTCTCTACTAACTCTTCTGCTTTCTTCACTGCTCCTTTCATTCCTTCGGCACCTGGTGTCAAAACTAATTCGGCTGCAAAAGCTTTCAGGAGAGCCCTCCTTTCCAGGCTCATTGTATCCGGCATAGTCAGTATCAGTTTATAACCTCTTGCTGCACATACAAAGGCTAAGGCAATGCCGGTGTTTCCGCTTGTGGGCTCAATGATAGTGGTCTTTCCCCTTTTGATTGTCCCTCCTTTCTCAGCTGCATCGATCATTGCTACACCAATTCTGTCCTTCACGCTCGACAGGGGATTGAAAGCTTCCAGTTTAGCTACCACTGTCGCCCCTAAACCCTTGGTGACTCTATTCAACTTCACCAGGGGCGTGTTACCAATCGTCTCAGTGATGTCCTCATAAATCTTTCTCATCTGTAACCTCCTTTTTTGATTTAAAGTTGAGTAATTTAGTAATATATAATTTATAGCATATATTACTGTTTTTGTCAAGTATCCTTTTAAAAAAATTCCGCGCCTATGCAACAATTTGAGTTAAACTATTTATAGCAAAATCGACCTCCTCTCTGGTATTAAAGTACCCCAGACTGAACCTAACTGTTCCTTCAGGGAAGGTTCCCAGTTTTTTATGGGTATAGGGAGCGCAGTGTAGGCCTGTGCGACAGGCAATACCAAAGGACTCATCCAGTATTGCTCCCACTTCAGCAGGACTCAAACCCTCTACATTAAAGGAAACAGTTCCTATTCTCATTTCTCCGTCCCCAGAATCATAAATTATTACTTTTCTCATCTCCGACAATTTTTCTAAGAGATACTTCGTGAGTTCCATTTCATGCTGTCTAATTTTCTCAATTCCTTCTTTCTGAATAAAAGTTATGCCTGCTCCCAAACCAGCAATCCCCACAGTATTAATTGTACCTCCTTCGAGTTTAAAGGGTAACTCTTTTGGTTGTAACTCAGATTCGGAATCTACACCACTTCCCCCCTCCCGCCACGGTTCCAGATCCACTCTCGGTGCCACATACAAGCCACCTGTTCCGGGAGGACCAAATAGAGCCTTATGACCAGGAAAAGCCAAAAGATCTATATTATCTCTTTCCACATCAATGGGAATGACTCCAGCAGTCTGTGCTGCATCGACCATAAAAATGGTACACTTCTCCTTAGAAATCTTTCCAATTTCTCTAATGGGCTGTAGACTACCAATGACATTAGAGCCATGTACAATCACAACCAGCCTGGTTTGGGGAGTGAAAGCTTTATTGAGTTCCTGTAAATCGATAAATCCATCCTCAGAGTGATTGACTCTGGTTACAGTAATTATCCCTTTTTTAACTAAACCTTCTAAGGGTCTGGAGACAGAATTGTGTTCCAGGTAAGTGGTAATCACATGGTCTCCTCTTTTTAGTAACCCTTTGATTCCTATATTCAGCGAGTCAGTGCAGTTGAGTGTGAAGATAATTCTTTGATAGTCCTTTATGGCGAAAAATTGAGCTGTCTGGTGGCGAGTCTCCTCAATTATTCTTTCTGCACCCACTGCCATGCGATGTCCAGCCCGGCCAGGATTGGCTCCCCATTTACGTATGAACTCATCCATCTTCCTATACACACTTACTGGTTTTGGCCAGGAAGTAGCTGCATTATCGAAGTATATAATTTTTTTCATCTTATGTTCCTATATATTTTGCGTAAAGTCCTCTGGCTACAGAAAAATCATTGGTCCCTTTTATTATTGCACGACTATCAGGAAAGAGGCTGATCTCATATTGATCGATGGAAAACTTAAGGAGATACTTATTGAAAGTAACCTCTCCCGACTTCTTTAATCTCTCTGCGAGTTCCTGAAAATCAACCCTGCCAATAGATTTCTGGGTTATCTGTACTGCATTTCTTCCGCAAAGGGAGGTTATCGATGAACCTTGTTTAGCCTCTAAGAATTCAAACTTTCTCTGTTTACAGCAAGGACAGTCGAATTTATCCCTTCTATCAGCGATGTTAAACTTCTCAAAAGAGCCTTCCCAGATATCAATTGTAATCAAATCCTTGTTTAACGCTTCAAATTTACCCGTTAGATATTTAATTGCTTCTGCTGTCTCAATGGCAGCAATAATATTAACAATCGGGTTTATTACTCCTGCTGTGTCACAGGTAGGAGCCATCCCGGGTAAAGGAGCCGTCTCAAAAAGACAACGAAAACAGGGAGTCTTACCGGGAATAATATTCATCGTCAACCCATAGGAACCTACACAGGAACCATAAATCCAGGGAATGTCTGCTTTTACACAGGCGTCATTCAACAGGAATCTTACCTCAAAATTATCCGTTCCATCTACCAAAAGTTTGGCACCTTCAACAAGAGCCTCAACATTGGTGAAATTAACATCAGCAACCACAGCTTCCAACTTCACTTGGGAATTAATTTTTTTCAATTTCTCCACTGCGGCAATTGCTTTAGGAATATTTCTTTTTACATCCTCTTCATCGAAGAGAATTTGACGCTGCAAATTGTTCAATTCCACGAAATCCCGGTCAATTATTTTCAATTCTCCTATTCCTGCACGCACCAAGCTATTGGCAATCACTGTTCCCAGAGCGCCACAGCCGGCCAGAACGACCTTGCTATCTCTGAGCTTCCTTTGACCTTGTTCGCCAATTTCAGAAAATAGAATCTGTCTTGAGTAGCGGTTTAAATTTGCCTGCATTTCCTTATACTCCCACTAGTCCCTCACTCTAATACGTCGTGAGTAACCGGTTTAACTTTTATGTCTTTTTTTCTGAGCCACTCTACTGCCTTATCCAAAATCTTATCTTCGCCATCCAGTTCGATAACCAGCTCTCCTGTAGTTTCAGTAACCCTTGCGCGTCTGATGTTAAAGATAACATCAAATTTCTTGGACATTTCCCAGATAACAGGTTCCTTAACTGTCTCTTCTGGAAAAATCAAATCGAGTTGTCTTTTAGGCATGGTAACCTCCCTTTTTATCACAAGTCCTTATCCACCAGCTATTGCTGGAACTATGGAAACTTCACTACCCTTGGTGATTTTGGTTTTAATTCCGTCTTTAAAACGAACATCCTCTCCATTAACAAAGACGTTAATAAAGCGACGAATCTCTTTACCATCGTAGATTCTCTCCTTTATGCCCGGATATTTCTTATCCAGATCGGAGATTAAATCGATTAGGGTCTCTGCCTCTGTTTCTACCACTGCCTGGTTTCCAGTCAGTTTCCTTAAAGGTGCAGGAATTTTAATACTTGTAGTCATCTTTTCCTCCTCACATCTCTCATGAAATATTCGTGTCCATTCGATTTTTCATTCATATATAGCTATCTTTTTATCCGTGGAAACTCTTCTGTAAATGCTTTAAGAGTGGGGGCAATCTTTTTCGGTCTACTCACCACTTCCGAGACTGCTTCTTGAGTTTTCAGTCCATTACCGGTTATGAAAGCAACAGTCAACTCGTCCTTCTTAATTCTCCCTGTTTGAGCCAACTTTTTCAAAACCCCCACAGTCACGCCACCTGCAGTTTCAGTAAATATTCCTTCAGTCTCCGCTAGAAGTTTAATTCCCTCTATAATTTCTTCATCATTTACCGTTTCAGCAAATCCCCCAGTCTCCTTCATTGTCTTCCAGGCATAGTAGCCATCAGCCGGATTCCCAATGGCTAAAGACTTTGCAATAGTGTCCGGCTTGACTGGCTTAACAATCTCTGAATTCTCCTTATATGCAGTGACAATCGGCGAACAACCCTCTGGTTGAGCTCCGGAAAACTTCGTTCTAACTTTTCCAATCAATCCCAGCATAGCGAATTCTTTCAACCCTTTATATATTTTTGTCAGCAGGCAGCCAGAAGCCAGAGGAATAACCACATGGTCAGGAGCCTTCCAACCAAGCTGTTCAGCAACTTCAAAACCCAAAGTCTTCGAACCTTCTGCATAATAAGGCCGAATGTTTATGTTGACAAAAGCCCAGGGGAAACTATCTGCGATTTCACTGCACAGGCGATTTACCTGGTCATAGTTTCCCTCTACGCCAATTAAGTTGGGTTGATATATACCCGTTCCTATGATTTTGCCTTTTTCCAGGTCTATGGGAATAAACACGAAAGCCTTTATCCCTGCATAAGCGCCATAAGCTGCCACAGAACAGGCTAAATTCCCTGTGGAGGCGCAGGCTATAGTATCAAACCCCAACTCTACGGCTCTGGTTATGGCTACTGAAACTACCCTATCCTTAAAAGAATAGGTAGGATTTACTGCATCATTTTTTATATACAACTTTTCTAA
>DAOVHK010000114.1 GCA_030671905.1 Clostridia bacterium
TGAGCCACAGGGATATTACTGGGGAGGAAGCATAGCTGCGCCGGTATTCGCACGAGTGGGATTGAGAATTATGCACCATCTGGGTATCCCGCCTGATTCCCATGAAATGTTTAGGAATCCACCCCAGGAGACGGCTTATATTGGCCCTCCGCTCTAACGAGGGATTTCATATTTCACTGTGCATTCCTCCCGAAAGGGAGGAATATTTTTACTTTCATAAGATTTCATATATAGGTTATAAAAATGGTCCGGCTAAACGACCTATTACCGCCAATAGGTGTTAAAGAAATACATGGCTCCACAGAACTTTCCGTAAAGGGGATAACTTACGATTCTCGCCAAGTTAAACCAGATTACATCTTTGTGGCCATTTCTGGTTACACAGAAGATGGAAATTACTATATTCCCCAGGCTCTGGAAGCAGGCGCTGCAGTAGTTATTTCTTCTAAAAGAATAGAAAAATTAACAAGACCCTCCAGATGGGGAAGCTCTGCTACTCAAATTGTAGTGGAGAATCCCCGCAAAGCTTTAGCCAATCTTGCCACCATCTTCTATAATTATCCTTCCGATAAATTAAATATAATCGGGATAACTGGTACCAATGGAAAAACGACAGTCAGCTATCTCGCTGAAGCCATCTTCAAAGAGAATGGAGCAAAAGTAGGAGTCCTGGGTACGATTGCTTATCGACTGGGAGAGAAAATATTACCTGCCCCGATCACCACTCCCCAATCTTCCGACCTGCAGCAAATACTGCGAAAGTTAGTAGATGAAAAGTTCTCAACAGTAGTTATGGAGGTCTCTTCTCATGCCTTAAGTTTAGATAGAGTGGAAGGATGCGAGTTTGATAGTGCTCTATTTACTAACTTGAGTCGTGAACATCTCGATTTTCACAAGAGCATGGAGGAGTATTTGAAGGAGAAAATTAAACTCTTCTCTATTTTAGGAAAGGATGCTCGGAAAGAAAGAGAGAAACTGGCAGTTTTGAATTTAGACGACCCCTCAACAGAAAAAATTATTCAATCGACAGAGGCAAAGATAATTACTTATGGGATTGAAAAGAAAGCCGACGTTGTAGCAAAGAGCATAAAATTGAATCTGGAGAAAACTACCTTCACTCTGCTGTCTCCGAGAGGGGAAACGAAGATTTCTTTGCCTTTAATTGGAAAATATAATGTATATAACGCTTTAGCTGCAAGTACTGTGGCCCTGGGACAAGGAATAAGTTTGGACATTATCAAGCGTGGATTGGAAAAAGTCTCTTCCATTCCTGGAAGGTTCGAAAAAATCGATTGTGGGCAGCCGTTCACAGTAATAGTCGATTATGCACATACCGATGAAGCTTTGCGGGAGCTTTTGCACGCCTGTGGGGAATTAAAACCCAGGCGAATCATTACTGTTTTTGGTTGTGGGGGTGACCGGGACCGGGGGAAGAGACCTCTAATGGGCGAGGTAGCCGTTGATCTTAGTGATTATGTACTGGTCACTTCGGATAATCCCCGGAGTGAAGACCCTGAGCGGATAGCTCTGGACATTGAAGTAGGAATAAAAAGAAAAGGGAAGAGTAATTATCAGACTATCATCGATAGGTTTCAAGCAATCGAGAAAGCATTGTCTATGGCAAAAAAGGGTGACCTAATCGCAATTGCAGGGAAAGGACATGAAGACTACCAGTTATTTAAGGATAGAAGAATTCACTTCGACGACCGCGAAGTTGCCAGGAAAATCCTCTCGGAAAAAATGAGATTCAAGAAGGAATAGTATGAAAAGACTTACTATAAGAGAGATAATAAGAGCCGTGCGGGGAAAATTAATTTGTGGAAGCCAGCAAGGAGAAATTTCAGGTGTGTCCATCGATAGTCGCACTATAAAGAAGGGAGAAATCTTTTTTGCTCTGAAAGGGGAAAGGTTCGATGGTCACGATTTTCTCCAGGAGGCGATAGACAAGGGTGCAAAGGCGGCAGTTATTTCTAAGAAGAAAAAAATTACTGCTAAAATAGCAATCATAAATGTAACCCATACCTTGACTGCCTTGCAAGAATTGGCGAAGTTTTATCGTCAAAAGTTCAATCCTGTGATTGTGGGAATAACCGGCAGTAATGGTAAGACGACAACAAAGGATATGTTGAAAGCTCTCCTCTTATCAAAGTATAGAGTAGTAGCTACTTCTGGTAACTACAATAACGTAGTCGGTCTTCCCTTGACGCTTTTTGAGATTTCTCCTGATACGGAGTTTCTGGTTCTGGAAATGGGGACTAACCACGCCGGGGAGATTAAGAGATTGGCAGAAATTTCGTTACCACAAATGGGAGTAATTACCAACATTGGCACTACTCACCTCCAATTTTTCCGTTGCATTTCCAATGTGCTTTCTGCTAAAATGGAACTTGTTCAACTTCTGCCTCGGAGAGGGAAAATCGTATTAAATATAGATGATTCCCATTTGAGAAGCCAGTTTAAGAAGATAAAACGGGAAATAATTACTTTTGGAATAAACCCCCAAGCTGATGTTCGGGCGAGCAATGTTATAGTAAATAGTCCCGGGGAGAAAGAAAGACTTTCTTTCACCGTCCATGCGGGGAGAGATAGAAAAGAATTTGATTTATACTGTTTGGGACGTTACAATATTTATAATGCGCTGGCTGCCATAAGCGTTGCTAAACAGTTTGGTATCTCTCTTTCCCTGATGGCTGATGTGCTTGGGAAATTCAAATTTCCCAAACTGCGGATGGAAAAGTTGAAATATGACGAGGTAACAATCATTAACGATGCTTATAATGCCAATCCCACTTCTGTGAAAGCTGTATTAAGTGAATTTATTTCCTCTTTTCCCTCGCAGCGGAAAATAGTCATTTTGGGTGATATGCTGGAATTGGGCAGGATGAGTCGAAAATTTCATCAGGAGATTGGCAAGATAGTGGCTACTAGCCCAATTTATAGCTTAATCACCATAGGAAAGGATGCCCAATTTATTGCTCAGGCTGCTGGGAAGTGGGGAATGGAAAGGAACAATATATTCTCTTTTAAAGATAAGAAAGTTGCCTCCAGGAAACTAAAAGAATTACTTAAGCCAAAGGATGCAGTGCTAATTAAAGGATCTCGAAAAATAGGATTGGAAGAGATAATAAAATTTCTTCCGAAAATTTCAAAAAAAGCTCCCGATAAATCAGGACGCCTATAAAGGGTATTCTACAGGTAAAAGTTTTATTCGGAACCTGTTAGCTATTTGGAGAGTAAATGTTCTATCATATCTTTTATCCTCTACATGTGTACTTCTTTCCCTTCAATGTTTTCAAATACATAACTTTTCGCGCTGGAGCTGCTATATTTACCTCTTTACTTTTGAGTTTATTCATTGCACCTTTGTTAATAAAGAAATTGAAACAATGGCATATCGGTCAGCAGATACGGGAAGATGGCCCGCCCGCCCACATAAAGAAAGCAGGAACTCCCACAATGGGCGGATTAATCATTCTCATTAGCCTTGTTATTTCTACTTTTCTTTGGGCTCGCCTCGATAATCGCTTCACCATAATTATTCTCCTCTCTACTCTTTGGTTGGGACTGTTGGGTTTCCTTGATGACTATCTGAAATTAATAAAAAAGCGTAGTCGGGGACTTATGGCAAGGTATAAACTCTTAGGGCAGTCAATTCTCGCTTTAATTATTGTAATTTATCTTTTTTACTATCCAGCCAATTCCGAATACGTAACCCAGCTCAATATACCTTACTTGAAAGATTTTTTTATTAATTTTGGGTTGCTTTACGTGTTTTTTGCTATCCTACTTGTCGTTGGTTCCTCCAATGCAGTAAATTTGACCGATGGTCTGGATGGGTTGGCAGTAGGTTCTATCCTTATTGTAGCAATGACCTATGCTTTAATGGCATACCTGTCAGGACACGCTAAGTTTAGCGGTTATCTAGGCATTGTTCCTGTTTCTGGCGCTGGGGAACTCTCCATTTTTCTGAGTTCAATGGCAGGGGCGGGTCTGGGATTTTTGTGGTTCAACAGCTATCCAGCAGAAGTGTTCATGGGTGACACTGGCTCCCTCTTTTTAGGGGGGACAATCGGTATCGTTGCCTTGTTGATTAAACAAGAACTTCTCCTGGTCATTGTGGGAGGAGTTTTTGTAGTTGAAGCACTATCAGTAATTCTACAAGTTGCTTCTTTTAAGCTGCGAGGTAAGAGAGTGTTGAAGATGGCACCTTTGCATCACCACTTTGAATTGATTGGTTGGTCCGAGCCGAAAGTGGTAATCAGGTTTTGGATTGTGGGGATTATTTTGGCCTTAATAGCTTTAAGTGCGCTAAAACTCAGATGAGAATAAAAGAAAACTATCAAGGGAGGAAAGTATTAGTTATTGGTCTGGCGCGAAGTGGCTTAGCGGTAGCTAATCTATTGACCACTCAGGGCGCTAGAGTGACAGTGACCGATGAAAAGAATAAAAGGGAATTAATAAATAACATTAAAAAGCTTAAAAAAGGGATAAAGATTCTTCTGGGTCGCCAAGATTCAGTTAGACTAAAGAATTTAGTCTCTGAACACGATTTGTTAGTCATAAGTCCTGGTGTTCCCCAGGAAAATCCCCTGGTGGAGAAAGCAAGGAAGTTGAAAATCCCTGTGGTGAGTGAAATAGAGGCGGCATTCAACATTGCCTCTTCTAATCTCCACTGGGAAACTTTGTCTTCTCCTCCGGTGGTAGCTGTTACAGGAACCAATGGAAAA
>DAOVHK010000044.1 GCA_030671905.1 Clostridia bacterium
ACTATGAAAGAGGCGGCAAAAATACTGGAGAGGTTTAGGGTTCCTTATGAGATGACAGTTTCCTCTGCGCACCGTTCTCCTAAGAGGACACTCGATTACGCTAAGAGGGCAGAAAAGAGGGGAGTGAAAGTTTTAATTGTTGGTGCTGGCGGAGCAGCACATCTTGCAGGAGTAATTGCTGCTCACACTACTCTTCCTGTTATTGGCGTTCCTATGCATACAGGTCCACTGAAGGGAAGAGATTCTCTCTACTCTACTGTGCAGATGCCTAAAGGAGTGCCTGTAGCTACTATGGCCATTGGGAAATCAGGGGCGATAAATGCAGGTATTATGGCAGTGGAGATTCTTGCTTTAAGTAATGCACAGATTAGAAAAGAATTGAAAAGATTCAAAACTGACTTGGCAAAGGATGTGGAGAAGAAAAGTAAGAAGTTGGAAAGATTGGGCTACCAGAAATATTCGACTTCATAATTGAGGAGTAGATAATAGATGATTAGAGAGACAATATTTGGTGTAGTTGGTGGTCTGGGATTATTTATATTTGGTATCCATCTTATGGGTGCCGGGCTACATAAAGCCTCTGCAGATAAAATCAGGAAAATCCTCGCTGCTCTAACTTCTACACCATTTATGGGCATGCTCGTTGGCGCAGGAGTAACATCACTTATTCAATCCTCCAGCGCTACTACGGTGATGTTGGTGGGATTTGTTAATGCCGGGTTGATGACTTTGAGACAGGCAATTGGCGTGATTTTGGGAGCCGATATTGGCACAACAATCACTGCTCAACTAATCGCTTTTAAATTGACTGATTTTGCTTTACCCATTATCGGGCTGGGTATGGCGATGAACATCTTCGCTAAAAAGAAATTCTATAAGAGTATTGGAGAATTTCTGTTCGGTTTCGGTATTCTCTTTTTGGGTCTGAAGATATTGACGGGTTCAGTAGAGCCTTTTGGAGCTAGTGAGTCTGTGCGTAATGCCTTTATCATCTTTAGCAAGAGTCCTATCACTGGCATAGCTACTGGTATGATAGTAACAATGATTGTCCAATCGAGTAGTGTCACAGTGGGCTTAGTTTTGGCTTTAGCTTCTACGGGGTTAATAGACTTAAGTGGAGCAATACCTCTAATTTTAGGAGACAATATTGGTACTTGTATAACTGCACTTCTTGCTTCTATGGGCACGACTATTTCTGCAAAGAGGACAGCCATTGCCCATGTTACAGTTAAAGTTATAGGAGTCGTTCTTCTCTTGATTTTCCTGCCTTATTATCAAAAGTTGATTGCGGCTACTACAACTAATATTATGCGCCAATGTGCTAATGCCCATACAATATTTAATGTAATGATTACTATGCTTTTCCTTCCCCTGGTAGGAGTTCTGGCCCGCACGATTGAAAAGGTTGTTCCTGGCAAGGAGACTGTTGTGGAGGCGGGTCCTAAGCATCTGGAAAAACACCTTTTAAACACACCTGTTTTAGCTTTGCAAGCAGGTATACATGAGACGATTCATACTCTAGGTCTGGTCAAAGAGATGATAGATGATTCTATTGAAGGATTTATGGAAAACGATATTAAGGCATTGGATAAAGTTTCCCAGGGTGAAGAGGCTGTGGACAGCTTGAGGATGGCGGTTTCAAATTATCTGGTGGAACTGATGCAGAGGGAATTGAGCGAGGAAGAGTCGAAGAAGATACCATCTCTTTTGCACATAATTAATGATGTTGAGCGAATCGGCGACCATGCGGAAAACTTGAGGGACCTGGCAGAAAGGAAAATTGATGAAAAGTTACCTTTCTCCAAGATGGCAAATAGTGAAATCCGCCAGCTACAGGGAGAAATAGATGAGATGGTGGAGGAAGCTATTTCTGCACTTAAGACCAATGAGGTTAAGGAGGCACAAAAGGTAATTGAGAGGGAGTCTCGAGTTAACCTTTTGAGGAATAAATTAAATCAGAATCATGTTAAGAGGTTAGAAGATGGAACATGTAAAGTGCTTTCCGGGATAGTTTTTCTGGAAATGGTTAGTAACCTTGAAAAGATAGGGGACCATCTGACCAATATCGGTCAGGCGGTTATTTCTCCATTGCAGTGGGAGCATATTGAGGAAGGAGAGAGAGTTTAATTTATGGTGACTTATAAAGAAGCCGGAGTAGACATTAAGAAGGCAGAGAAACTGGTAAAGAAAATAAAAGGGATTGTTTCTGGAATCGGAGGCTTCTCAGGTCTTTACCCGATGGAGCTGGCGAGATATAAGAAACCCTTTCTCGTTGCTTCCACTGACGGGGTAGGAACAAAACTAAAAATTGCGCAACTCATAAGAAAACATAATACAGTGGGTATCGACCTTGTGGCAATGTGTGTTAACGACATTATAACTTGTGGAGCAAAACCGATGTTCTTCCTTGACTATTTTGCCACGGGAAAGCTGGAACTGGGAGTTGCTGAGGAAGTAATTAAGGGAATTCATAAAGGCTGCCTTCAGGGTAGGTGTCCATTGATAGGAGGAGAGACTGCTGAGATGCCTGGTTTCTATAAGAAAGGCGAATACGATTTAGCCGGCTTTTGTGTGGGTATTGTGGATAGAAAAGAAGTAATAGATGGAAAAAAGATTAAGCCGGGCGATATAATTTTTGGTCTTCCTTCTTCGGGCTTGCACAGTAACGGTTTCTCTTTGGTGCGTAAGATTTTCTCCCAGAGAGAATTAAAAAACCTGGGTAAGGAGTTATTGAAACCCACAAAGATATATGTGAAAGATGTCCTTTCAGTAAGATCTATTGTGCGGGGAATTGCCCATATCACCGGGGGAGGATTTATTGATAACATTACTCGCATTCTCCCTCAGAAGTGCCAGGCAATAATCCACCAGGGTTCCTGGAGAGTTCCCCGAATTTTCCAGCTCGTTCAGAAAAAGGGAAAGATTAAAGAAAAAGAGATGTTTCATACTTTCAATATGGGAATAGGTATGGTTCTGATTGTCTCTCCGGCTAAAAGAAAGAGACTCTTATCTCGCTTACCACAGGCTCGGCCTATTGGAGAGGTGGTCTCTGGCAGGCGTCAGGTGAAAATAATATGAACTATAAGTTTGGAATATTCTCTACAGGAAGAGATAATGAAGCGATCAAGCTTTTTCAAGAAGTATATAATAGCATTGAACAGGGAGTCATAAACGGAGAGATAGCCTATCTATTCTGCAACAGAGTTGAAGGAGAAAAGGAGATAACTGACTCGCTTCTTAAATTGGTGAGAGACTGCGGGATTGAGTTAATCACTTTTTCTTCTAAAAGTTTTAACAGGGAGATGAGAGAGAAGGCTGTTGAGGAAAGCAAGAGTGGGGGAAGCGATTCTCCTCTCCTTATCCAGTGGAGAAACGAGTATGATAAAGAAATAATGGAGAGGATTCCTCAATCCTTCGACATCTATCTCGTAGGTTACATGCTTATAATTGGACCTGAAATGTGTAAGTCTTACAACATTCTGAATCTCCATCCAGCACCACCCGGTGGTCCTCAAGGTAGCTGGCAGGAAGTGATGAGGAAATTGATTGAGTCAAATGCAAAAGAAGCGGGTTGTATGATGCATCTGGTAACGCCCGAATTAGACAAGGGTCCTCCCATCTCATATTGCACATTTCCCATTGTGGGAAGAGATTACGAGCCACTGTGGAAGGAGTACTACTCTACCGATAACTACTGTAAACTCTTCTCTAAAATTCGGGAAGAAGAATTCAAAAGAGAATCTCCTCTGGTTATCCATACAATAAAGGCATTTGCTGATGGAAAAGTACGGATAGAGGAAAAGAGGGTGGTGACCACAGAGGGGGAAGCTACAAAAGGTTATTGCTTGAACGAAACGATAAAATAGAAGATGCAATTTATTACTGATTGTGAAGGACCTATCTCTAAGAATGATAACGCCTTAGAACTGGCAACCAATTTTCTGCCAGAAGGCGAGAAATTTTTTACCCAGCTTAGCAGGTATGATGACTTTTTAGCATTAACCGGAAGGGAAGGATACAAGGCAGGCGATACATTGAGATTGGTCCTTCCGTTTCTGAAAGCCTACGGGACAACAGATAAAAAAATTGTAGAATATTCAAAAAAGAATATTCTTTTAATGCCTGGCGCTAAAGAGACACTCCGTTTCGTTCAGGAAAGGATGCCTTCCTTCATTGTTAGTACTAGTTACCAGCCTTATATTCAGGCACTCTGTGAAGTCGTAGAGTTTCCTCCTGAAAATGTCTATTGTACCGAGCTAAACATAGACAAGTATAATATCTCTAAGGAGGAGATAGAAAAACTTAAGGAATTTAGTAAACAGATATTAGCTTATCCTTTAATAGAAGTTTCTGAAATTAACAATTTAAGCCCTCAGACTAAAAAGACTATAGATAGATTGGAAGAGATTTTCTGGAAAGAGATAGTCTCTATGGAATCGGGTAAAATGCTGAAAGAGGTTAATCCAGTGGGAGGTCGAGAGAAAGTCAATGCCATAAAAGATAGTCTAAAGAAATGTAACAACAGTCCTCAAGATGCTATGTATGTGGGAGATAGCATCACTGATCGAGAGGCATTAAGTTTTATAAGAGAAAACAAAGGATTAGCAGTATCTTTTAATGGTAATAGATACGCAATCGAGAAGGCAGAAGTAGTCTGTATTTCAGAAAACACATCTCCCATTTCAGTTCTTGCAGATGCTTTTTCTCAGGGAGGTAAGGGAAAGGTGATGGAGTTGATAGAAAACTGGAAAGAAAAGCTCCCCTTACTGGAAGTGGTGAGTGGAAATAATAGAGAACGTCTCATCTCTCTTAGCGAAAAATTCAGGAAGAGTGTGCGGGGTGAGGCAGGAAGTTTGGGATGAAAATATGGATGTAGTCTCTATAGGTGCTGTAAATATCGATTTAGTGGCTAAGGTAGATAGGTTTCCCAATCCTGACCAGGAGACTGTAATCAAAAGATGGGATATGGTTGGTGGAGGTTCTGCTGCCAATGTTGCCTGTGGGATCTCCCGCCTGGGAGTAAATTCTGGGTTCATTGGAAATGTGGGAGGAGACTATTTTGGAGAGGTCCTGAGGGATGGTTTGAAAACGGAGAAGGTCGATATATCTTGCTTAAAGGTTTGTAAGGAAAATAGTGGCAGCGTTATTGCTATTGTTAGTAAAGGTGGTGAGAGGATTCTCTTTGCCTATCAAGGAGCCAATGCAAAACTATCTCTTGAAAATATTGATAAAAATTATATAAAATCCGCTAAGTATATTTTCTTGAGTAGCATTGAAGGTGAAAAAGCTATCCCGGCGATGGAACTTGCTTCCCAATATGCTAAAGAATCCGGAGTGAAAGTATTTTTCGACCCGGGATACATATTTGTGGAAAAGGGGCTTAAAAGCCTTCAAGGAATCTTGAATAAAGCAACAATAGTGAAATTTAATGAGACAGAGATAAAAGAGTTAACCAAAAGAGAAAAGCTCCACGAGGCCTCGGAAGCCATTGCCGAATACGGAGCAAAAATTGTTCTTACCACTCTGGGAAGAGAAGGATGCTTCGTCTATTCTGGTGTGGGCAATAAATTTATTGACTCGTATAAAGAATTCAAACCTGTGGATAAAACAGGGGCTGGTGATGCCTTTTCTTGTGGGTTTATTTTTGGTGATTTAAACAATTGGGATTTGGAAAAATCTGTAAAATTTGCTAATCTTATAGCGAGCATTTCCATTACCAGGATTGGGGCAAGGTCTGTTCCCTATTTAAAAGAATTAAAGGATTACAAAGAATATAACCAATTCTAAGAAAAATTATTTCCCTCTCTCTTGAAGAGAGAGAGTGAAAAAATTTCCTCTCCTCTCGGGGGAGAGGGTTAGGGTGAGGGGGAGAAGTTATGCCGCAAGTTAAGAGAGCTCTTATTAGTGTGTTTGACAAGACAGGAATTGTAGAGTTTGCCAGTGGTTTAAAGGATTTGGGAGTGGAGATTATCTCTACCGGGGGGACGGCTAAGATGTTAAAGGAAGCAGGAATACCCATCCGCTCGGTTTCGGATTATACAGGTTTTCCTGAGGTACTCGAGGGAAGGCTGAAGACTTTGCATCCTAAAGTTCATGGGGCTTTGCTTGCCGTCAGGGATAATCCTCAGCACAGGAAAGAGATAGAAAAGCATAACATAGAACTGATTGATATGGTGGTAATTAACCTCTATCCTTTTGAGGCCACAGTTGCCAAAGAGGGCGTCACTAAAGAGGAGGCTATTGAGAACATTGACATCGGTGGTCCAACTATGTTGAGGTCAGCAGCCAAAAATTATAAGTGGGTAGTGCCGATTTCTAACCCTGAGCATTATAGTTCCGTCCTGGAAGAGATGAAAAAGAATAAAGGTGCGGTAAGCGAGGATACCTCTCTAAGATTAACTACAGATATCTTCCAGAATTTATCGAAATATAACTACCATATCTACCATTACTTTCTCACTTCCCTCTCATCTCCTTCTCTTTTTCCGGATTTATTGCAACTCCAGCTGGAGAAGGTAAAGGATTTGAGGTATGGAGAGAATCCCCATCAAAGTGCAGCATTCTATAGAGAGTCAGTTAAAGGAAAAGTACAGGGGATAGCGGGTATAGAGCAACTGGGAGGTAAGGAACTTTCTTTTAATAATATTATAGATTTAGATGCAGCAGTCAATATAGTGGAAGAATTTGAACAGCCAGTAGCAGTGGTTATTAAGCATACCAATCCTTGTGGTGTGGCTACTGGTGAGGTTCTCCTTGAGGCTTATAAGAAAGCTCGTCAATGCGACCCGGTTAGTGCCTTTGGGTCCATTGTGGGGTTCAATCGGAAGGTGGATAGTAAAACAGCAGAAGAGATTGTTAAGGCTTTTGTTGAGGCAGTAATTGCCCCAGATTTTGAAGATGAAGCAGTTAAGGTTCTGAAAGTAAAAAAGGATATCCGACTGTTAAAATTGTCTGGTGAAAGAAAATTATCTTCTCGCCAGCTCGATTATCGGAGAGTTTCAGGTGGGCTATTAGCTCAGGCGAAGGATTTGAAACTTTTTAGCGATAGTCTGGAAATGGTTACTGAAAGGAAACCAACTGAAGGGGAATTGAAAGCTCTCCAGTTTGCCTGGAAGGTTTGTAAGCACGTTAAGTCGAATGCCATTGTTCTGGCAAACGAAATCCAGACGCTGGGTATCGGAGCTGGTCAGATGTCTCGTGTCGATGCAGTGAAAATTGCGGCGAGGAAGATGGGAGAGCAATTCGGGGAGTATAAGGGGCTTATAGTTTTAGCTTCGGATGCTTTCTTTCCTTTCCGCGACTCTGTCGACTTGGCTGCCACCTTAGGAGTTACAGCAATTATTCAGCCGGGCGGTTCCTTGAGGGATAAGGAGTCGATTACTGCTTGTAATGAGCATAAAATTGCTATGGCCTTCACCAAAATGCGCCATTTCAAACATTAAAAAAAGAAAAGAGGTCAGAGTCATTTTTCAAAGGGCAGGTCGGTCGCCCTTTAGGGTGACGAACAGAGGAGAAACATGGGACGACCATCGTGGGATGACTACTTTATGGAAATTGCTGATGCTGTGGCTAAACGTTCCACCTGTCTGAGGAGGCGAGTGGGAGCAATCATTGTGCGGGACAAGAGGATTCTTGCCACAGGATATAATGGGGCTTTAACCGGACTGATCCATTGTGAAAAAGTAGGATGTATTCGAGAGAAGAAAAACATTCCTTCCGGTCAGATGCAGGAAGTGTGCCGGGGACTCCATGCTGAACAGAATGCATTGTTATTTGCTGCTGCCAATGGTGTAAATATAAAGAATGCTACCATATATTGCACGCATCAACCTTGTATTCTCTGTGCCAAATGATAATTCAGACCGGGATAACTCGAGCCGTTTTTAAAGGTGAATATCCTGATGAGATGGCGCAGGAACTATTTAAAGAAGCAAAAGCGGAGCTTTGCCAGTTAAAATAGAAGCTAAAATATAGTTTATTTATGGGGAGGATAAATGATTTCTCGCTACACTCTTCCTAAAATGGGTAAAATCTGGACTGACGAAAACAGATTCAGGATAATGATGGAGATTGAGATAGCTGTTTGTGAAGCTCTGAGTAATCTTGGAGAGATTCCCAGAAGTGCGCTCATTAAAATTAAGAGAAAAGCACGCTTTAACTTGGCAAGGATTAAAAAGATAGAGAGCAAAGTGCATCACGATGTGATTGCCTTTGTATCTTCTTTGAGCGAGAGTGTAGGTAAAGAAGGAAGATATATTCATCTGGGCTTAACTTCTTCTGATATTCTGGATACTGCACTGGCTGTGCAGATGATTGAGGCAATAGATATTTTAATCGAGGACCTGGAGAATCTTTCCCGGACTCTGAAGAAGAGAGCCATAAAACATAAGAATACAATAATGGTAGGAAGAACCCATGGAGTCCATGCTGAGCCGACTACTTTTGGGCTGAAACTGGCGCTCTGGTATCAGGAGACCTTGAGAAACTTAGAGAGACTCAGGCGGGCAAGGGAAGTGATTGGTGTGGGAAAAATCTCAGGAGCAGTGGGAACTTATGCTCATGTGAATCCTAAAGTGGAACTCTATGTCTGTAAAAAACTTAGGTTGAAGCCAGCCCCCATTTCCACACAGATAATTCAAAGAGATCGCCATGCCGAATACCTTTCCCTATTGGCGCTGGTAGCCGCATCGCTGGAGAAATTTGCCTTGGAAATCAGAAACCTCCAGAGGACTGAGATTCTGGAGGTAGAAGAGTATTTCAGCCCTACTCAGAAAGGTTCTTCAGCAATGCCCCACAAGAAGAACCCCATAACTTGTGAGAGAATTTGTGGACTGGCGCGTCTTGTTCGCTCCAATGGGTTAGCTTCCTTAGAGAATATACCTCTATGGCACGAGAGAGACATTACACATTCCTCTGTGGAAAGAGTTATTATTCCTGATAGTACAATTCTCCTCGATTATATGTTGCAGAAGTTCGAAAATATTGTGAGAAGACTCGTAGTCTATCCTCAGAATATGAAGAAGAATCTGGAGAAAAGTAAAAATGCCATTTTCTCCCAGAGAGTTCTTCTGGGACTGGTAAAAAAAGGGCTTTCTCGAGAGAAGGCATATGAGTTGACTCAAAGAAATGCTATGAGAGCCTGGAAGGAAAGTAGTGAATATCGCGAGCTTCTAAAAAAGGACAAGGAAGTGGGAAAATATCTTACAAAAAGAGAAATCGATGCCTGCTTTGATCTCAACTATTACTTGAGATATGTGAATATAATCTTTAAACGGCTAAAACTGTAAAGTATCTCTGTTCCACTTTCAACGGAACGAGGAGGCGGAGCATAAAATATGGCTACTTTAGTTGTGGTAGGTGCTCAGTGGGGCGACGAAGGTAAAGGCAAAGTTGTCCACCTTCTCTCAGAGAAGGCCGATTATATTATTCGCTACCAGGGTGGCAACAATGCGGGACATACTGTTGTCTTTAATGGTCAGGAATTCGTTCTCCACTTGGTTCCATCGGGAATCCTCGAGCCGGGTAAGAAATGTATTATTGGAAGTGGAGTGGTAGTAGATCCCCAGGCACTGGTAGAAGAGATTCGCTTTCTCGAGGGAAAAGGAATAAAAATAGAAGGCAGGCTTTTTATCAGCGATGCCTGCCATATTATTCTGCCATACCATCGCTGGATGGATCAGCTCAGGGAAACCCAGCAAGGTAAGCGGAGGATCGGCACTACTCGAAAAGGAATTGGACCAGCCTACGCCGATAAAGTGGCGAGAGTAGGTATAAGAATGGCTGATTTCCTTTCCCTACGCCTATTCAGGGAACTATTGGAGAGGAACCTGAAAGAAAAGGCGCCTCTTTTAAGGAAAGTGTGCAAGCTCTCTGAGTTGAGGCGAGAGATTCTGGAAAAAAGAAAAAAGCAGTTACCCATAATTAAAGACCTCGTTGTGGATTCAGCAATAATGATTAACCGGATAGTTTCTCAAGGAAGGAATGTTATCCTGGAGAGTGCTCAGGGGACTCTACTGGACGTCGATTATGGAAGTTATCCTTATGTTACCTCTTCCAATCCTGTGGCTGGTGGAGCCTGTGTGGGTATAGGTATAGGCCCCACTCAGATTGACCGAGTCTTAGGAGTTGTCAAGGCATATACTACCAGGGTAGGAGAGGGACCATTTCCCACAGAGCTTTCCAATAGCATAGGTAAACTATTGCAGGAAAAGGGAAAAGAGTTTGGAGCAACTACAGGTCGGCCTCGACGCTGTGGCTGGTTTGACGCCTCTATTGTCCGACATGCGGTTAGGGTAAATGGTTTGAAGAGTTTGGTCTTGACCAAGCTGGATGTTCTGGATGGGATTGACCCTTTAAAAATTTGCGTAGCATATCGTTACCGGGGAAAATTGATCAGAGAGTTTCCCACTGGCAGAGAAATTTTCAAAGATTGTAAACCAGTTTATATAGAGTTAAAAGGATGGAAAGAGAAGACTAAAGGCATTCAGAAATTTAATTTACTGCCCCAAAATGCAAAGAGATATTTAAGTAAAATAGAAAGCCTGGTTCAGGCAAAAGTCTCCATAGTCTCTATGGGCAGAAGCAGAGAGGAGACGATTGTAATAGATAAAGACTTGATAGATTTCAATTTTTGATTTATAATTACTGCTGTTATTGAGTAGGGGCTGATTCACAGGAGGTAGGAATGGCGCGGGTTGTTTTAAAGAAGGCAACTAAGATATATCCTGGAGGTGTTATCGGCGCCAAGGATATTAATTTGGAAATTGCTGATAAAGAGTTCTGCATTTTAGTTGGACC
>DAOVHK010000038.1 GCA_030671905.1 Clostridia bacterium
AACAATGAGGATAAGTATGGACAATCTCTTCAGAAAAGAGAAGGTGAGAGGAATTCTGCATTTTTTCTATAATTAGCTTATTAGAAGAAAAAACATCCATCCCTGAAAATTGCGGAACTTCTTTAGTGAATTTTCCCTTAACATCTACAAGAGCTAAAACAGGAAGCTCGTATTTCAACCCAATCTGGTAATCTTCCTGTCCGTGTCCGGGAGCAATGTGCACTATCCCCGTTCCTTCCTTCAAGGTCACAAAATCGGCTAAGATGCCCAGAGAATCCCTTCCCATAAAAGGATGAGAGCAAACAATTCCTTCGAAATCTTTACCCTGCCAAACTTTCAGAATATCATAATTTTTAATCCCTAATTTTTCCATTATATTCGACATCAACTCTTTAGCCACAATTATTATCTCTTCTTTTAAAAAAGAATCCGAAGGAGATAACTTTACCCATGCATATTCGTATTGTGGGTGGAAAGCAAGAGCTACATTAGCGGGCAAAGTCCAGGGAGTTGTTGTCCAGATGAGAACGGAAGTAGGTAGTTGTAATTTAGTCTCCTTATCTTTTCCCAATTTTTTGAGGGGGAATTTCACATAAACAGAATGGGAAGTGTGATTGGAATATTCTACTTCGGCTTCGGCCAGAGCTGTCTCGCAATTTGCACACCAATAGACTGGCTTCTTTCCTCTGTAAATATAACCTTGCCCCACAAGACGCTTGAATATCTCGATGATTTTAGCCTCGTAATCGTAAGACATTGTGAAATAGGACTTTTCCCAGTCGCCAAAAATTCCCAATCGCTTGAACTCTTCTTTCTGAATAGAAGCAAACTCTTGTGCATAAGCCCGCGCTTTCTTGCGAAATCCAACCCTGTCTATCTCTTCTTTCCTAAGCCCCAAACTCTTTAACAACTGGTACTCAATAGGCAGTCCATGGCAATCCCATCCAGGAACAAAAGGAACATTGAATCCTTCCATCAGTTTAAACTTAACGATTATATCCTTAAGAATTTTATTTAAGGCATGTCCCATATGGATGTTTCCATTAGCATAAGGTGGACCGTCGTGGAGAATATACTTGGGTTCATTCTTATTCTTCTCCTGGATAGCTTCGTATAATTTCATTTCTTCCCACCTTTTCTGTATCCGGGGTTCCCGATTTGGCAAATCGGCTTTCATCTGAAACTGGGTAGTGGGAAGGTTTATTGTCTTATTGTATTCCATTTTTCAATCTCCCGGAGTGAAAAGTGAGACCATTTTTCTTCTATTGGGATGCCTGATAACGCCTCTCTCAGTTATGATAGCACTCACTAACTTATGTGGCGTAAGGTCGAAAGCAGGGTTGACCACAGCCATATTCTTGGGAGCAATTCTCTTTCCTTGTAATTCTAGAACTTCTTTGGAATTCCTCTGTTCAATCACAATATCTTCACCCTTATGAGTCCTCATATCAACAGTGGCTGAGGGAGCGGCAACATAGAAAGGAACACGGTGATGGTTTGCTAAAACAGCCAAAGTATAAGTCCCGATCTTGTTAACCACATCGCCATTTGCAGCAATGCGGTCGGCGCCCACAATTACGCAATCGACAACGCCCTTCTGCATAAGATGCCCGGCCATATTATCGGTCACCAAAACAGATGGAATCTTATCATGAACAAGCTCCCACGCAGTAAGGCGAGCTCCCTGCAGTGCCGGACGTGTCTCATCCACAAAAACTTTCTTTATCTTCCCCTTGCTATAAGCTGCTCTAATCACTCCCAGAGCTGTTCCATAACCTCCTGTAGCCAGTGAACCTGCATTGCAATGGGTAAGAATATTGGCCGGCTTATCAATTAACTTCATTCCATTTTTGCCAATGCGTTTGTTTAATTTAATGTCCTCTTTTAGTATGTTAATGGCTTCCTTTTCAAGGATATATTTGATTTCTTCTAAAGATTTCTTACGATTCTTTCTGGCTAAGCTAAGCAGTCTGTCAATTGCCCAGAAAAGATTTGCTCCTGTTGGTCGGGTATGTAGGAAACGATTTGCTATTGCTTTTAATTTTTTGAAGAACCCATTTTTCGTTTTGTCCTTGATGCTTCTTGCCCCCAGAGCCAGTCCCATCGCAGAAGCAATGCCAATCGCGGGAGCGCCACGGATGGACATCTTTTCAATACAAAGGACAACTTTCTGGTAGTTCTTACACTCAATTACTTCTTCTTTATGAGGGAGTTCCCTTTGATCTAAGATATAGACTTTGCCTTTTTTCCAGCAAATTGTATTAATCATTTTTTATTTTATTATGAAAGAACCTACCAGCCAGAAGAGTAGAACAAATATCACCAGAAGGGTAATGGAAAGAGTAGATTCTTCCTCAATCGGTATAAACTTGCGTGCCTGATTGAAAATGATTTCTGAAAAGTCCTTAATGAGCGGTCCCAAAAAAGTGGTATTTAAATCTTTGCCTTGTCTGGTCAGAATGAACTTGGCTAAAACTACAATAAACAGAATAACTAAGAAACAGTTAATCAGATAACCAGGAATATTTAGTAGAAATTGCATACCTCTTCCTCTTTCGCTTCGCTCAATCCGACCGGGATTCTCACAATCTCGAACCCGTCGCCAGACTTGTCGCTCCTTATTCGTCGCGACGGCGATCCCCTGTCAATCAACCTGTGCTTAGCTCTTTTGACCTTATAGCAGCTTCCTTCACGGCGGTAATCAAAATTTTCTGAAATCCTTTTTCCTCAAGATATTTCAATGCAGTTTCAGTTGTTCCGCCAGGCGATGTCACTCTCGCTCTTAAAACTTGAGGACTTTCCCCTGTGTCCATAACCATCCTCACTGCACCGAGGACCGTCTGACCAACCAGTTTTCTCACATCATCCTCTGATAACCCCATTTCCACCCCTGCCTCAATTAGCGACTCAATGATATAGAATATATATGCTGGACCGCTACCTGAAAGGGCAGTTACTGCATCGAGCATCTCTTCAGGAACTTTAACTACAATTCCCACTCTACGCATCATCTGTTCTGCAATAGCCTCTTCCTGTTCGCCTGCATACTTACCTGGGGAGAGACCTGAGGCGCCTGTTTTGACCAGAATAGGAGTATTGGGCATTACTCTAACCACCGAAACTTCTTTGCCAAGAGCTTTCTCTATAAAGCCTGTAGTAATTCCAGCAGCGATGGAGATAATCACTTTATCTCCTGTCACAACATCTTTAATTTCAGAAAGAACCCTCCCAATTACCTGGGGCTTTACAGCCAAAACAATAATATCGCTCTTCTCCACTGCTTCTTTGTTGTCCTCGGTAGTAGAGACTCCTTCTTTTTCCCTGATATACTCAAGCCGCTTAGGTCTAATATCAGTAACCAAAACCTTATCCTTACTAATCAGTCCGCTCTCCAGAATTCCCGAGATCAATGCACTACCCATATTTCCACAGCCAATGAAAACCACCCTTTTCTCTTTCCATAGGTTCTTTTTCTCTTTAGGGACCATAGCCGATGAATTTTTCCTCCTTTCTCCTTTACGACGTTCAACAAAAGGGGGTCTTCCTCCACCAGGACGGCGCCTTTCTCCTTCTTTTCTTCTCTTTTCTTTCATCCATTTTTCGTCATTTTGTTCCATAATTTTTCCTCTTATATTATTTTTATGGCCCAAAGATCGCCCTTCCTATACGCACCATATTTGAGCCTTCCTCAATAGCCACTTCAAAATCATTACTCATACCCATGGAGAGGTATGTCATTTCCACATTTTTTATATTCTCAGTTTTTACTTCTTCCACGAGCTCCTTTAATTTTTTAAAGCAGGGTCTACAATCTTCTGGATTTTCATAAAGGGGCGCCATGGTCATCAGTCCTTCAACCTTTATGTTGGGAAGCCCACTAACCTCTTGGAGAAAAGGAATTACCCCTTCAGGACTTAATCCATACTTCGATTCTTCACCCGATACATTCACTTCAATTAATATTTTCTGTATCTTCCCGACTTTTCTGGCTTGTTTATCAATCTCTTTCGCCAATTTAGCGCTGTCCACAGAATGAATTAAATCAAAGATTTTAACAGCATCTTTTGCCTTATTCCTCTGCAAGTGTCCCACCAAGTGCCAGATAACTCTACTCTCTACTTTTTCATATTTTTCTTTTGCTTCCCGAACTCGGCTCTCGCCAATAATATTTACTCCCGCAGCTATTGCCTCTTCGACCCTATCCGCCCCTACTGTTTTAGTCACTGTCACCAGAGTTATCTTCTGAGGATCTCGACCAACCAATTCCGACTTTACTCGGATTTTCTCTTTAATTCTTTCTAAATTTTCCCTTATTGACATATTTTATTTAATCTTCACTACTTCTCTCTTTGCAGTGGTCACATTGCCTGCTCTATCCCGGACTAAAATTGTCAGAATATTTTTCCCGGGAACCAACTTTGAGTATATAACAAAACTACCCCGGGAATAAGTAATTGCTCGCTCTCCATTCACTTCCACAGTAGAGCCCTCGTCTGTCTTTCCCTTAACCACAATGAAGTCTTCTTTCGTTCTGGCTCTTTTTCTGGGGACTAAAATCTCAAGATAGGGGGGCTTGGTATCGATAACCAGCCTCTTTATCGAAGAAGCTTTAATCTTAACACCCAGATCGTCGCAATAGAAAAGTCGCCAGAAATATCTACCGTCGGGGAGATTGCTTTCCTCCTCCGAACTTCCGAAAAACTCCATAGGAAAAGTGTTTACCATAAAATTTTTTACTGAAGAATAAATTGATTTCTCAGTAGAATGGAACAGTTTCCAGAAGTACTCATTATTGTCCAAAACGTTTTCCTTATCCATAACAAGCTCTTTAAAACTTTCGTCCCGAGCAATTTCCAAGTGGTAATATTCTATGGGAACGACTCCTCCCTCCTCCGAGCCAGGCACATACACAAATGGCTGAGGTTCCTCTATTCCTTTCTGGTAGTCGATATTTAAACGAAATCCCTGGGAGAGGGTTATCTTAACTCCATTAGAAGCAACGTCAATTTCCCCCCGATAGACAGCAATCTGTGTCGATTTATCCTTTCTCACTCTGGCTTTGAAGTCTGGCTTCGGTCCTTCTGGGTTGAGCCGGGGCTCAATTACTGCTGCTGCCGTGAGAACCCTAGCCTGGGAAGCGCGCAGTTCTCCCAAGAGAAGCTCCACCTCTTCCCTCTCTTCTTCCGGCCTCAAAATTACAAGTGAATTCTCCCTTATTTTTAAAACTTCCCCAGTTTCAAAACCAACCCGAGCAAAGGACCTTTTCAATGTCCTTATAGCATCTCCATTAGATAGCTTCATATTCAACTTTGCACTCTGCCATCCCGATTCCCCTCTCTTGCGCGCACGAACCTCTCTAAGCAAATAGATTAAGTGTGCTGCCCTCAAATGCTCCTTAATTAATTCCACAGGTACTTTCAATTCCATTGCTGGCAGAATATAGTCCGGGTCGTCAATCAGGTTGGTGTTATATTGATAAATTTCTGGCCAGCGGCTCGGGTCTTTCAGATATTTATCGGCAATCCCGTGCAGAGTGTCTCCTGGCTTTACTTCGATTATCTGTAGTTTTACCTCCCTCGGTTGTTCTACTGAATAAGCAGTAGCTGAGAGAAGAAAAATGAGAATAACCAGTCCGATTTTCACTATCTATATTCCTCCTTCTTGGGGCCAAACTCCTGTGAAGAAATAAAGAACTATCAAGATTCGATATGTTTCTTTTTAAATAGAAGAATTAACTGTAGAACTGATTTTGTTAATTTTCGAAAAAAGCGCCTCCCCAGAGTCTGTCTGCGCTCAAAAGACCTGCGGTCTTTTACTCGCCGGCAATTGGAATCATAGTCAGGTATCACCGTGGTCCTTCGTTCAGCTTCTGTTCTTCTTTCTGTTCTTCTCCGTTCAGGCACTGCTTCACCAAGACTGCTTTTCGTCTTTGTAAATTCTTTTAATATCCTCTTGTGTTCTTTCCTTAAATCTAAAAATTGCACTCCACAATTAAATTTTTTATCTCTCGGTAGGAAATAGTTCCAGAGGACTTTTGCATTTGTTTCTAATCGGGGAAAAGGAAAGGCTAAATCAAGAATTAATGAAATCCTCGAAGAAACTGGTAGAGAATTCTTTAAAAGAAGAGAAGCCCCCCGGGAACTTAAATCGGCTGTCTCTGCAGAGAAACTCGCGGGAATATTGCCGGGTAAATCTCTAACTCTTATTTTAACAGGGATCCCTGCTAAAACTCTTATCGATGCTCTTCTATCTGTTGAAGTTAAAATCCTTTTCATTTTCTTCTCCATTCCAGAATTTAATGGCACTTGCTATTTGATTTTTGCTTCACCCAAGAATCTATTTCTGACTTGTTGTAACGCCACTGTTTCCCAATCTTTAAGGCAGGAATCTTACCCTGGCGAGTCATTTTGTAAACTGTAACTTTACTCAATCTAAGATAATCTGCTACCTCTCTTATAGTCATTAATCTTTGCATTATTCTTTCCTCTCTTCTTGTGATTTTTTCTTATATCTTTTGATATGTTTTGATTTTTTGTGATATCTTATAATATACATAAAAAGAAGTCAAGAAAAATTTAGTTGGATTATTGCCATCATCCGTCCGGCAGAGGTTTTATCTCGGCGATAGGAAAAGAAATTCTTATTATCATAAGTACAGGTGGGAATTATTTCTATATTTTCCGGGAGAACTCCTGCTCTCTGCAACTGGTATGAATTTGCCTTGGCTAAATCGATGGACCAAAATTTTTCCTGGGAGGCTTGAGGGGAGTCTGAAATTATCGAGGCTAAAACTTCTCTTCCAAAAGACTCAAAGCACTCAGTGAAAGATTTTGCTACTGGAGACCAGGAGACTCTATAACATTCCTTGCAAATATGCGGTCCAATGACTACAAGAAGATTTCTTGCTTTTACTCCAAAACTCTCTGCCATTATCTCCACTGCTTGGGAAGAAATATTGGCAACTGTGCTTCGCCAACCGGCATGCAGGAGACCCACTATTTTCCTTTGCGGGTGAAAAAGGAATATAGGAGGGCAGTCTGCAACAAATATGGCAAGAGGAACATTGGGTAGGTCAGTAATAAGCCCATCTGTAGTGGGAAACTCTCTGCCTAAATCTTTCTCTCTAACTATAGCTATACTATTCTTATGTACCTGCTCCCCAGTAGTGATTCGAGAATACGGTATGTTTAATCGGCGGGCTATTTCTCTTCTCTTTTTTGGGAATTTTGCATTACCTGCACTGCGAGTTGTAATGCCAGCTAAAACAGGAAACTTAGAAGCAAAGGAGATGGGAAGAAAGAAGTCTCTCATTAACCATTAAAATATACAGTATGCACAATTCGAAATTGTGCCCACAAATATTTAAGTTTTTGCACCACTTCCTGAATCTATTCCGCGAATATATAATAGAAGCTCTTCGGGGTTACTGGCAGAAGCTAAAGCATCTTCCATCTTGACCAGTCCCTTACTATACAATTTCTGTGATGCCTGATTGAAACTTTGCATTCCGTAATAATCGCCTTTTCCTATAGTACCAAGAATTTCTCCTATATTATTTTCTTCTATCAATTTCTTAACCAGCGCAGTAGCAACCAGAACTTCCACTGCAGGTACTCTACCCTTTCCATCAGCTCTGGGCAGAAGCCTCTGGGAAATCACTGCTTTTAAAGTATCAGCCAATTGTAGGCGAACTTGATTCTGTTGGTAGGGAGGAAAAAGGTCTATAATACGAGTTATTGTTTGAATGGCATCGATCGTATGGACCGTGGATAGTACAAGGCTTCCCAACTGGGCGGCAGTTAATGCTGCAGCCATTGTGGCTAAATCTCTCATTTCACCTACCAGAATTACATTGGGATCCTGGCGGACAATATGTTTTAAGGCAGCAGGATAATCGAGCGTATCTTTACCTAACTCCCTTTGAGTTATAACGCTTTTCTTATCTTGATGGAGAAATTCAATAGGATCTTCGATTGTTATAACATGAACGGAACGTGTGGAATTAATGTAGTCGACAATTGCCGCCAACGTTGTAGATTTGCCACAGCCCGTCGGTCCTGTGACCAATACAAGTCCCCGGTCATTCTCTGAAATCTTTTTTAATACAGGAGGCAAATTTAACTGTTCAAAATTAGGAATTTCAAAAGGCACAAGGCGAAATGCTATGTGAATAGTTCCTTTCTGGAAGAAAATATTGATTCTGAAACGGGCCAATCCTTCTATTGCATAAGACAGGTCGCACTCGTGGTTCTCCTCCAAAATCTGTTTCTGCTTCTCATTTAAAAGGGATAGACCGATCCGCTCAGTCTCCTTGGGACTAAGCTGGGGATATGAACTGCGTACAAGCTGTCCATCGATTCGAAAAATGGGTGGACTTCCCACACGGAGATGCAGGTCGGAACCCTTTTTATCAACCATTTCGCGTAAAAGGTCAGCAATTCCCATCTCAGCTCCCAAAAATCATCAGAATTACCGGTACTTCTTCTTTCTCCGAAGAATAGCGGGTACTCGCAGGTTCTCCTTCAGATAGCCAGGCTCTCTCAATAATTCCCTCTTGTCTTCCCATGAATCCCCGGCGAACTCTTCCTGTGTGAATTTCTCTTCCGGAAGAAGTCGTGGTGGAGGAAAGCCAGTAGCAATTACAGTAACTTTTACCACATCTTTGAGGCTCTCATCGAATGCCTGACCAAAGAATACATTTGCTCCCGAGGCGGAAGCATTGTGAATTAAGTCCATTGCCTCTTTAATTTCAAACATAGTAATATCTCTATTTCCGGTAATATTAACCAAAATACCTTTGGCGCCTATAATAGAAACATCTTCTAACAAAGGGCAATTTATAGCTGCCTTAGCCGCCTTAATTGCTCTATCTTTCCCCCGTGCCCAGCCCATTCCCATTAGTGCCTCTCCGGCACCGACCATAATCGTCTTCACATCAGCAAAATCAACATTAATCATTCCACGTGATGTAATAATCTCTGAGATACTCTGTACTGCCTGGCGGAGAACATCGTCAGCCACTTTAAAGGCATCCAGAGCAGGAGTGGTTTCGTCAATAATGGCAAATAGTCTCTGGTTGGGAATAACGATTAAAGTATCAACTTTTCTCTTCATGTTTTTCAGCCCTTGTTCAGCCTGCTTAAAACGAATGGGTCCTTCAAACATAAATGGCTTGGTAACCACTCCTACGGTCAGAGCCCCCAAATCTTTGGCTATCTCTGCAGCAACTGGTGAGCCTCCTGTCCCGGTTCCCCCACCCAGACCTGCAGTAATAAACACCATATTGGCACCTTCAAGAGATTCCCTAATTGCATCCCGGTCTTCTTCGGCAGCCTGGCGACCTTTCTCAGGATCCCCTCCCACTCCCAGGCCCTTAGTAAGATGGGCTCCCAATTGTAAGCGATATCCAGCCAGAGAATCACGAAGAGCTTGAGCATCGGTATTTGCCGCAATAAACTCCACGCCTTTTATCTCTGAGGAAACCATGCGATTGACTGCATTGCCTCCTCCGCCACCAATGCCTATAACTTTTATGTTTGCAGTAAGGCCAATGTCCTGCTTAAATTTTAACATCCCCACCTCCAATTGTAAGCACAAATTTCCCGATTGAAAATCGGGATGCATACATAATCAGAATAAAATATTAAAATATTTCCTCAAACCAGCCTTTTATCTTGCGGATGAGAGAGACGAGAAAGTTCTCCTTTCTCCTTACAGGCCTTCTATCACCAGAAAATTCTTCTTTTTGGGCATATTTAATCAAGCCAATGGCTGTAGCATAGTCCGGACTACTGATAACCTCTGAAAGTCCCTCCACATTCTGGGGCATACCCAGTCTCATAGGGAGGTCCAAAATATCTTCACTAATCTCCTTAACCCCGCGGAGCAAAGCGCCGCCTCCTGTTAAAATCCCTCCCGCAGGTATTAAATTCTCCCTGCTTATTTTTGCCATCTCTTCGCGAACAAAAGAAAAGATTTCCTCTATTCGCGGCTCGATAATCTCGCAGAGTCTACTGGTCAGGATTGTCTGTCGGGTTTTACCGTCCATACCCAGGATATTTATTTCCATATTATCAGGAAGCATCTTCATTTGAGCACAGCCAAATTCCCTCTTAATCCTTGCTGCTTCTGAGAGAGGGACATGGAGACAGTGAGCTATATCTTTTGTAATACTATTACTTCCAATTGGAAGTGCTCTGGTGGCTTTGAGAGCTCCTTCAATAAAGATGGCTAAATCCACGGTTTGTCCGCCAAAATCTATAAGCAGGCATCCCAAATCTTTCTCCTCTGGAGTAACTACAGTTTCTGCTGCAGCTAATACGCTTAACACTATATCTTCTACGTCCAAGCCGCTTCTATTAATACATTTAACGAGGTTGTTTATTGTGGTGGATACTCCGGTTACAATGTGCACATGGACTCCCAGATGACTGCCTTCCATTCCTACAGGATCCATTACTCCCCTTTGACCATCAACCACGAAGCCCTGAGGGAGAGTATGAATGATTTCCCGCTCAGGAGATAAGCGAATGGCCCGGGCTGAATCGATAACTCTTAATATATCCTCTTCAGCGATCTCTTTATTAGAACGAGAGATCATAATTGCCCCCTGATGATTGAAACTTTCGATATGACCACCCTCAATTCCCACGTAAACCGTTTTAATGGAAGTATTTGCCGTTCCTTCAGCTTCATCTATAGCTTGACCTATAGCGCGGGTAGTCTCCTCAATGTTAACCACTACACCATTCCGTAAACCACGACAGGATACCTTGGCCGATCCGATTATTTCCACTTCTGGCTTCTGGGTAACTTTGCCTACAAGAGCACAAATATTGCTTGACCCTACATCAAGACCAATAACTATTTTCTGTTTCATTTTCCCCTCAATCAGACTTTCGTTCTTTTTCTTACTAAATCTCGCTTAAAAGATAGTTTGTGAAGAGCTCCTAATGCGAGGGATTTGGTGTAGTGAGTATTAGAATTTTTAGTCAAAAATCGAAGATTAGAGTTTAGCCGAAACTGACCACAGGGAATTTCGGGAAACTCCTGAGATTTTTGGCGGTGCTCGAAGAGCAAAAAATTGTCAGCGAGCGAACCAAATCCTAAGCATATATCCCTTAGCGATAAACAAACTATCTTTTTAACCAACAATTATCTCCCCTTTTCCTTCTCTCAAAAATCGCAAGTCAAGATAGTTAAAAGCCTTACTATTCTTTAGTAAATCATGGAGGACTAAATTTAGATAAGTTAATTTCTTCTCCAATTGGGTTTCTGTTTCTTTTCCCACAGGTCCCCAGATAAGCAAGGTCTGGTCCAATTTTAGTTTAATTTTTCTGGGATTGTTTCCGTCTATATATGAAATTTTCTTGTAAAACCGAAAATCAACTGCCATAAGCTTAGCCAAAAAATTCACCACCTCTTTCCTTTTAAGAGAATCTTTAGCTCCCAAAATTCTCGGTA
>DAOVHK010000138.1 GCA_030671905.1 Clostridia bacterium
AAAAGAGAGTCTGTATGGAAGCTTCACTAATAAAGGGTTCATTTGTGAGAAGTAAAATACCTTTTAACCCATAACTGGTTATCCTTTCTATTTTTTCTGTTAAAAAACCTATCCCTATCCGGGAAATCTCTCCTTCCTCCATTCCGTAAACACTCAGGACCGTCAGGGGTTTCCCATAAGGATTCCTTTCGACTCTGTTAACTTTTTTCTTGCCCAGTTTTTCGACCAGTATTCTTTCTATGTTTTCTCCCAGAGCAAAATCACTGGTTACAATAAAAGTATATTTTTCAATATCCTGTTTGACTAAACCTTTAAGGAAAATAGATTGAACTGGAGCCAAATACTGGGACTTCTTCACCTCCTCTCCTGTTATAAAAGTTAGCCTACCCTCTGAAGATAGTGTCTCCAGAGTCTCCTCTTCGATAACTATTGAATTAATGCCAGCTTCTTTCAACTCCCACAAAAAAGCATCAATATCATACCCCCATTGGAGGCAGAGCTCGGAAAGTTCACTGTAATCGCAAGCCATTTCCACCTGACGGTTATCAGCTTCCACCCGCCAGCGAATTATGGATACCAAAATAGATGAAACTATAGATAGACACAGAACAACAATTAAAACTTTCTTTTTCATCGTTTTAAACGAGTAGCGTTCACAATTTTTTCTCGTCGGAAAATTTTAAATTCTCTTTTCCTTTTTCCTATGTCCAGAGAGAACTTCCTCTCCCCTTTGGGGAGAGGATATAAGTGAGGGGAATTTGTTAAATTTTACACCATTTCATTCCAAATTACAATAAAAAAATAGACCTAAGCTTTTTATGCAAAGGTCTATTTTATATAAATATAACAGTATTTTTAAGTCTTAAGCCTGCAAAGTCAAATTCCGGGGTTGAGCCTTATTTCGGAGGTGGTGGACAGAATACACCACACTCTGGCTCATAATACATTATCGCCGCTTCCACTTTCCCTCTGTTAGTATGCTGAATAATCACGTGTGTCTGGTCGAGTCCATCACAGGTAGCCAGTGGGGGAGTGTATCCGCCAGATAGGACGATTTTCTGATTCGTTCCCAGTGAGATGTTCTGCCAGACTTGCTTGCTATCGCCGGGCATGGGCTCACCTTTTCTGTAAGTAACATACTGGGGATATGGATACCAGGCACGGTTACACGTACCCGACTCATAATACTCCTGAATTGCTATTACATCCAGATGCCGATAAGTGCGACGGCTGTTATTCGTAATATGTACTTCATAAGTCATCGGCATTCCAATATAATAGCCGGCCAAACCTTCTGGCGTATAAAAATAGGGATCGGTATAGACTACCTTTATGCTAAGATTCTTAAGCTCACCTGCATGCTTGCCGAAGTGAACATTGGCTGCCAATAGAGAACTACCTATAATCACAACCAACCCAATGACAGCAATCAGAAGCAATCTCTTTCTATCTCCCATATTACACCTCCTTCTCCTTAAAGACTATAAAAAAAGCCGAGTTGCCAGAAGCTTCAAACACTCTAAATTTGTTTTTTCTTCAGCAACTCGGCTTTCAAAAAAGCGTCTAAAAGCGTCTATCGTCTTCGGCAACCTGACTATCCCGATGGTTCGGGACTCTAAGGTTTTGCGTCCCCCTATATTTCAGGGGGTTGCTTTTATCGAACGATAGTTATTATCGTCACTAAAATTTTACCACAACTTCTCTAATTTGTCAACCTGTTTTTTTAACCATTAATGTCGAGAACTTTGGGGTTTTGCTAATTTTCTCCTCTCTTATCCATCGCTTTTTGATATAATTTCAAATATTCCTTCGTTGAGGCAGCCCAGGAGAAATTGGCATCCATCATATTGTTAACCAGCCTTTGCCAGGCTTCCTTCTGTCTATAAACCGTTATCGCTCTTTTGAGCGCATTCACAAGAGCAGTAGCCGAATATTCGCTTAGTAGAAAGCCATTTCCTTTACCTGTTTCTGGCTCAAACTCTTCAATTGTGTCCGCCAAGCCGCCTGTGGGATTAACAATAGAAGCAGTGCCATATGCTAAACTGATCAACTGTCCCAATCCGCAGGGCTCATAACGGGAGGGCATCAAGAACAAGTCACAACCAGCATAGATTTTATGAGCAAGTCCATTATCAAAGGTAATATGAATTGCTGCTTTTCTGGAATACTTCTTGCCAATCCGGGAAAAAAGCTTATGATATTCTTCCTCACCCGTTCCTAAGAGAATAAAGTACAAATCTAAATCCATTATTTCATCAATTGCCTCTCCAATAATATCGAGTCCCTTCTGCTGGGCAAGCCGGGAGACGATTCCCACTAAAGGCCACTCTAAGTCAACTGGCAGGTTATTCTCCTTTAAGAGAGCCCTTTTACATTCCATTTTTTTATCTATCTCTCCTATGGTATAGTTGACAGCAATGAATTGGTCCTTCGCCGGATTCCATTCATCATAGTCAACTCCATTAAGTATCCCGTAGAGGTCCTGTCTGCGATGGGCAAGGACTCCTTCCAGACCGTATCCAAATTCGGGTGAACACTGAATTTCCTTGCTATAGGTTACGCTTACGGTATTCAATACATCTGCGTAAACCAGTCCTCCCTTGAGAAAGCTAACCTGCCCATGGAATTCCAACTTTTCAGGAGTAAATTCTTCCTCGCCCAAGCCAGCCAAATTTAGAGTCTGTTTAGGAAATGTCCCTTGATAGGCAATATTATGAATAGTTAAAACTGTTGCCGTTCTCTGAAAGAAAGGGTCATTCTTATATAATGTTTTCAGGTAGACAGGAATTAAACCTGTCTGCCAATCGTTACAATGAATCACATCGGGTTGAAACCCGATTGCCTTAACCGCTTCCAGTAGCGCTCTGGAAAAAAGAATGAACCTTTCTGCGTTATCCTCATAAGCGCCTTCTGGAGTGCCATAGAGTTCTTTCCTCTCAAAGTAAGGTTTATAATCTATAAAATATACGGGTATTTCTCTTTCCAGTTCGCCTTCTAAAATTGAAACTATGGCGACCTCTTTTCCTACAGGAATAGACAGGCTTTTAGTAAGTGTCCTTAATCCAAACTTTTGATTGTCGACAACTTTATATTTTGGCATCACCACTCGCACATCATGACCCTGAGCCTTTATGGCTCTGGGTAAGACCCCGCTTACATCAGCAAGTCCTCCTGTCTTGGCGAAGGGAACCACTTCTGAAGAAGTAAATAGAATTTTCAGTTCAACACCTCCAGATACCACCAATATTCATATAGTGTCGTCGGTAAATAGGAGTAGCAGAGCTTGCTCTGCGTTAACGCGAAACAAGTTTCGCTACTCCAAGATGTCATTTTCTTAAACTCCGGCTTCCCTTAAAAATTTAGCTGCTTCTTCTGGGGGAGTGGGATTAATGTAAAAACCCGTGCCCCATTCAAATCCGGCAACTTTGGTCAATATGGGCATAACCTCAATGTGCCAATGGTAGTAGGGAAGGTGGGACGTGGTGAGCGGAGAGTTATGGAGAATATAATTATATGGAGCATAATTGAGCACTTTGTTCATCCGAGTTAGAATCCCTTTAAGACAGCATGCCAGATGGATTACTTCGTGTTTCTGGATATCTTCAAAAGCCGAGTCGTGTTTCTTGGGAATAATCCAGGTCTCAAAGGGAAATCGGGAAGCATAAGGAGCAAAAACTACAAAGTCTTCATTCTCAGTAATTATTCTCGCCACTGACTTTGTCTCCTGTCTGATAATATCGCAAAAGACACACCTTTCTTTATTCTCGTAATAATTTTGCGCCCCTACCATCTCCTCTTTCACCCTTTTAGGGACTATTGGCAGGGCGATTAGCTGGGAGTGGGAATGGGACAGGGAAGCTCCAGCAGCCTTTCCCTGGTTTTTAAAGATTAGAATATATTCGAACCTGGCATCTCT